>CAYYNJ010000082.1:0-7157 GCA_964472775.1 uncultured Spirochaetaceae bacterium | reverse complement strand
AGATCCCATCCTCCACCGATTCCAGGATGGCATCCAGCTCGGCGATGGTCTGATCCCGGCGGGACAGAAGAAGGTTAAGATCTTCAAGACGGTTCTCTTCGGAGGGCCTATTCATGGTTAAGATTTTAACACCGAACCCTATTCGGTTCAATCGATTTATTTTTGACTCGATTTCGATTATGCCCGATTTTTTTCATTCATCTATCTCATTACCCTGTTGATATTTACATCAGAGTACCCGGATGGCATGGTTTTTGCATATTTCATGGCTTAATAACAACGGGAGTCATCATGGAAGAAAAACTTAAGGTAGACAAAGCCCGGGTGGAACGCTGCCTCGCCGCCGCGGATGCCATCGCCGATGGAATCGCCGGTCACATCGAAGCCAATACCACCATCTCGGTGGAACGGTCGGTTCTGCGCCTCTTGGGTATAGACGGGGTGGACGCCGGCGGGGTGCCCCTGCCCAATGTGGTGGCCGACACCCTCCACCGGGAAGGCCTCTTGGACCGGGGAGCATTTTACTGGATCGCCAATGCCGCGGCGGAGACGGGGCGGTCGCCCCAGGAGATTGCCTCGGGAATGGCCGAAGGGACTCTGCCGGTCACCGCCTTCCCCCGCCGTTCCTGGCAGGAACTGGACAAGACGGTCCAGCCACTGCTCGAAGAAGGGCTGAACCGGCTGCGCCGGAGCCGCCGAGAGAGAAAGGAATTGCAGGAACGGTTTTCCCCGGGGCCCAAGCCGTGGCTCTATGTGATCGTGGCCACCGGAAACATCTATGAAGATGTGGTTCAGGCCAAGGCGGCGGCCCTTCAGGGGGCGGACATCATCGCCGTCATCCGCACCACCGCCCAGAGCCTGCTGGACTACATCCCCTACGGCCCCACCACCGAAGGGTTCGGCGGCACCTACGCCACCCAGGAGAACTTCCGCATCATGCGCCAGGCCCTGGACGAGGCGGGGGAACAGACGGGACGGTACATCCAGTTGGTGAACTACTGTTCCGGCCTGTGCATGCCCGAAATCGCCGTCACCGGCGGGATGGAACGGCTGGACATGATGCTCAACGACTCCATGTACGGCATCCTCTTCCGGGACATCAACATGAAGCGCACCTTCGTGGATCAGGATTTTTCCCGTACCGTCAACGCCTACACGGGCATCATCATCAACACCGGGGAGGACAACTACCTCACCACCGCCGATGCGGTGGAAGAGGCCCACACGGTGCTGGCCTCCCAGTTCATCAACCGGGAACTGGCCCGGCGGAGCGGCATGCCTCTTTCGCTCATGGGCCTGGGCCACGCCTTCGAGATCAACCCCGACAAGGAAGACGGCCTGCTCTACGAGATCGCCGGGGCCCAGCTGATCCGACAGATCTTTCCCGACTGCCCCATCAAATACATGCCCCCCACCAAATACAAGACCGGCAACATCTTCAAAAGCCATTTGCAGGACGGCCTTTTCAACCTCACCGGAGTCCTGACGGGCCAGAGCATCCAGCTGTTGGGGATGCTTACCGAGGCGGTCCACACCCCCTTCCTGCAGGACCGGGCGTTGAGCATCGAAAACGCCAAATACATCTTCAACAACGCCCGGCACCTGGCCGACGAGATCACCTACAAGCCCGGCGGCATCATCCAGCGGCGCAGCGAGGAGATTCTGGATCAGGCGGCGAAGCAGCTCGAAGAGATCGCCCGGGAGGGGCTGATGCCCGCCTTGAGCCGCGGGGTCTTCGCCAACATCGCCCGGCCCGTGGACGGTGGCAAGGGCGCCGGGGGAGTGATTCCCAAGGGACCGGAGTACCGGAACCCCTTCAAGGAGACCATGAGAAAGGAGCTGGGCCATGAATAATCCCCACGGAAACGAGATTCGCCCCTACGGGGATACCCTGAACGACGGAAAGGTCCAGTTAAGTTTTACCCTGCCGGTTCCCGCCACGCCGGAGTCCGCCGAGGCGGCCCGGGAGCTGGCCCGGAAGATGGGCCTGGAAGAGCCGGAGGTTTGTTCCTTCCGGGACCTGGGAGAAGGATACAGCTTCTACATCCTCTACGGCCGCTGCAGCCACGGTGTGGACATCAGCACCATCCACGTGGCCAAGGTGGATACGGAGACCTTAAACTTCTACGAAATCAACGGCCTTATCGAGAAAGAGATGGGCCGGAAGCTCAAAGTGGTGGGAGCCTGCACCGGCAGCGATGCCCACACCGTGGGGCTGGATGCCATCATGAACATGAAGGGTTACGCCGGGGAGTACGGCCTGGAGCGGTACCCCTGGTTTGAAACCTGGAACATGGGGAGCCAGGTCCCCAACGAAGAGATGATCCGCAAAGCCCTGGAAGTGGGGGCCGACGCCTTGCTGGTATCCCAGGTGGTGACCCAGAAGGAGGTGCACATCCACAACCTCACCGAGCTGGTGGAACTTCTCGAGGCCGAAGGGCTGCGGGACCGGTTCCTCCTGGTGGTGGGGGGCCCCCGGATCTCCCACGAGCTGGCCCTGGAGCTGGGATACGACGCCGGTTTCGGCCCCTCCACCCTGCCGGTGGACGTGGCTTCCTACATCGCCCAGACCCTGATAAAAAGGAGCCGCCCATGACCCCCTTGATCATCACCGCCGCCATCTGCGGCGCCGAAATCACCCGGAAAGAGTCGCCCTACCTGCCCTTGACCGCCGAAGAGCTGGCCGAAGAGGCCTGGGCGTGCCAGGAGGCGGGGGCGTCGATCATCCACCTCCACGTCAGGGACGATCAGGGTGACCCCACCCAGGACATCGAGGTGTTCCGCCGGGCCGTGGAGGCCATGAAGGCCCGGGGGGTCACCGCGGTGATCCAGCCCTCCACGGGGGGCGCCGTGGGGATGACCGCCGAAGAGAGGATGCAGCCGGTGTTCCTGAACCCCGAAATGGCCTCCCTGGACTGCGGCACCCTCAACTTCGGGGAAAGCTACTTCGTCAACGACTTTCCCATGATGAGGGCCTTCGCCGCCGAGATGAAGGCCCGGCAGGTCATGCCGGAACTGGAATGCTTCGAGGGGGGGCACATCGCCAACGCCCTGAAGCTGAGAGATGAAGGCCTTCTTCCCGAACACCTTCATTTCAACCTGGTCCTGGGGGTTCCCGGCGCCATGGCGGGGTCGGTGAAGAACCTGCTTTTTATGAGGGAGCTGCTCCCTCCAGGGGCCACCTGGACCGTCAGCGCCGTGGGGCGTCATCAGCTGCCCCTGGACATGGCCACCCTGGCCCTGGGAGGTCACGTCCGGGTGGGCATGGAAGACAATATCTACCTTTCCAAAGGGGTCCTTTCCGAAGGGAATGCCCCCTTTGTCCGCCGCATCGCCGGCTACGCCGCCGATCTGGGCCGTCCCGTGGCTACCCCCGGGGAGGTCCGCCAAATACTATCACTGAGACAGGAGAGCCTATGAAAACCACCGATCCCTACGGAATCCGCCGGGTCATCGAACCCCAGGGAGTCCTCCCCCAACCGGCCTGGAAAATCGACAACACCATGACCATTGGTGACGATGAAATACTTATCGACGTGGATACCCTTAATATCGACTCCGCCAGCTTCACCCAGCTGGAAGAAGAGACCGGCGGAGACAAGGATAAAATCGCCCGGCGTATCCTGGAAATCGTGGGAGAGCGGGGGAAGATGCACAACCCCGTCACCGGCTCCGGGGGCATGCTCATCGGTACGGTGGCGGAAAAAGGCCCCCAATGCGGTCACGACGATTTGAAGGTGGGCGACCGGCTGGCCACCCTGGTATCCCTGAGCCTGACCCCCCTGAAAATCGACGAGATTCTGGAAATTCGGCCCGACCGGGATCAGGTACGGGTGAAGGCCCGGGCCATCCTCTTCAACAGCGGCATCTACGCCAAACTCCCCGACGACATGGAAGACAGCCTCGCCCTGGCGGTGCTGGATGTGGCGGGAGCCCCTGCCCAGGCGGCCCGGCTGGTGAAAAAAGGCGACACCGTGATGGTCATCGGCGGCGGTGGGAAATCGGGACTCCTGTGCCTCTATCAGGCCAAGAAACTGGCGGGTCCGTCCGGGAAGTTCACAGCGAGAAGGGGGCCGGCCGGGTCAAAGAGGTGGGCCTGGCCGATCACACCTTCGTGGCCGACGCCACCCGTCCCCTGGAGGTGCTGGAGAAATTCTTTGAAGCCTCCGGCGGAAAGGAGGCGGATGTGGTGATCAACGCCGTCAACGTCCCCGACACCGAGATGGCCTCCATCCTGCCGGTGAGAGACCGGGGGGTGGTCTACTTCTTCAGCATGGCCACCAGCTTCACCAAGGCCGCCCTGGGGGCCGAAGGGGTGGGTAAAGACATCGACATGCTCATCGGCAACGGCTACGCCCGGGACCACGCCGAAATCGCCCTGCAGGTTCTGCGGGAAAGTCAGCCCTTGCGGGACCTGTTTACCCGGCTCTACGCCTGAGGCCGCCGTTTATATGAGGAGAAGTTTATGAAATATGATTCCGTGGATTTCCGGAAAATACCTCTTTATGCCAACGTCACCGATGAAGAGTGGAACGACTGGCACTGGCAGTTCCGTCACGCCATCCGGGACAGGGACACCCTGGCGGAGGTGATCGACCTGAACGAAGAGGAGAAGACCGACATCGATCAGTGTCTCACCCGGTTCCGCATGGCCGTTACCCCCTACTACGCCGCCCTGATGGACAAGAGCTACCGTACCTGTTCGGTGCGGCTTCAGGGGGTTCCTTCCATCAAGGAGATGAACGAAGACGTCTCGGACATGGACGACCCCCTCCATGAGGACGTGGACTCCCCCGCCCCGGGACTGACCCACCGGTACCCCGACCGGGTCCTGTTCCTGGTGACCAAGGTCTGTTCCATGTACTGCCGGTTCTGCACCCGCCGCCGCACCGTGGGGGACGAAGACCACCACCTCTCCCCGGAGGAGATCGACCAGGCCGTGGCCTACATCCGGGACCACGACGAGATCAGGGACGTGCTCATCTCCGGGGGAGATCCCCTGACCATGCCCACCCCGGCGCTGGAGCGGATCATCTCCCGGCTCCGGGCCATCGACCACGTGGAAATCATCCGTATCGGCAGCCGTACCCCCGTGGTGATGCCCCAGCGCATCACCGGCGAGCTGGTGGATATGCTCAAGAAGTACCACCCCATCTATATCAACACCCACTTCAACCACTACAGCGAAATCACCGCCGAATCCGCCGCCGCCTGCGCCCGGCTCGCCGATGCCGGCATCCCCCTGGGCAACCAGAGCGTCCTTCTGCGGGATGTGAACGACTGCCCCCGGATCATGAAGAAGCTGATGCACGAACTCCTGAAAATCAGGGTGAAGCCCTACTACATCTACCAGTGCGACCTCACTTCGGGGATCAGCCATTTCCGCACCTCCATCGCCAAGGGCATCGAAATCATCGAAAACCTGAGGGGCCACACCACCGGCATGGGGGTTCCCACCTTCGTGGTGGACGCCCCGGGAGGGGGCGGTAAGATTCCCCTGATGCCCAACTACGTCCTCTCCGAGTCGGACCGGCGGTACGTGCTGCGGAACTACGAAGGGGTGATCACCACCTACACCCAGCCCCAGAACATCTTCAGCGAATGCTGGTGCGAACTCTGTAAGAGCGACCAGTACGGCCCCCTGGACGGGGTGGCCAAGATGCTCAACGGCTCCAAGCTGTCCACGGAACCGAAAGATCTGATCCGCCGCAAACGGACCAACGGTGGGGCCGGTCATTGAGCCTCTACGCCGGTGTCCTGGACCGCCGCTGCCGCAGCATCGCCTTCCTGGGTCTGGCCAAGAACGCCGGAAAGACCGTGGCCATGAATCATCTGGCCGCCGAGATCCGCGGCGCCGGGGAATCCCTGGTCCTGGCCAGCATCGGCCGGGACGGGGAAGCCTTCGATGCGGTGACCCGGAAACCCAAACCGCCGGTCCCCGTGAAGGCGGGGGACCGGGTGGTCACCACCGACGGGCTCCTCAAATCATCGGGGCTTGAAGCGGTACGGGAAGAGGACCTGAGAATAGAGACCCCCCTGGGGAAGACCGGCCTCTACCGCATCACCAGCCCCGCCGGGGCCCTGGTGCTGGCGGGAGTGAACCGGATCTCGGACATGAAGAGGGTCAAGGATCTGGCCCTGGACAGGGCGGACCGGCTCCTCATCGACGGGGCCATTAACCGGCGCAGCAGCGGCATCCCCGCCCTGGCGGAGGGGATCATCGTCTCCACCGGGGCGGTGCTGGGGGATTCGGTGGAAGAGGTGGTGCGCCGCACCCGGGAGGCCCTGGAGATCCTGGCCCTGCCGGAACTGCCCGCTGAGTTCCGCCCCGCCCTGGAGAAACTGGCAGGAAGCCCAGAACCCGCCGGTGCTGCGGGAACCCCCGATACAGGGAAAGCCCACCCCGGAGGCCGGTGGGTGGTTTTTCACCGGGGAGAGATGAGACCCACCGACGCCCCGCTTACAAGCGGTACCCCCCAGCTGATCTACCGCCCCGGGGCCCTCACCGACGGGGGGGCCGAAGAGCTGCTCTCCGGGCCTCCCCTGGAGACCCCCCTCTATTTGGCGGCGGAGGATCCCACCCGGGTCTTCCTGACCCCGCCGGTGCTGAAACGGCTGGCCCACCGGGGCTTTCGCCTCTGCGTTCTCCACAGGCTTCAGATTCTGGCGGTGACCATCAACCCCCACAACCCCGTGGGCCGGGACCTGCCGGCGGGGGCGCTGCTGGAGGCGGTCACTGCCGCAGCATCACCGCTGGAGGTGTTTAACGTGTTGGAGGAAGAATAAAAGAGAAAAGACCGCCGGAACCCTACCGGCTCTCCGGCGGGTCTTCCTCACCCAGGGCGGCCTTGACCGCGTCGGTCACCCATATCTGGGCATTGGTGGTATCCACGGCGATGTCGCAAGTGGCAAGCTGCTGATGATAACACTCCCGGGCCTTAAGAAACTGGGTACGGAAGTAACGGTTGCACAGATATACCGGATCGTATTTTTTGCGGTAATCCACATCCCTCTTCCATTTACGCTTCAACCGCACCGGGTCATCGGTAACGTAAAACACCTTGATATCCACCAAGGCGGCTATCTCCTCGTAGAGATAGGGAAAATTCCCTTCCACGTAGACGATGTCTCCTGGCGTTATCAAGCCCATGGAGGAT
>CAYYNJ010000081.1:9146-10888 GCA_964472775.1 uncultured Spirochaetaceae bacterium | reverse complement strand
CCTTTATTAACTGACACAGATAAACATAGTGTTCCCCGTATAATCGGAAACCTCCTTGGCTTCTCATGTCGGGTTCTATGATTCCCTTCTCTTCCCAATGCTTGATGGTGCGGGGGCTGGTGCCGATTTTCTCTGCCAAATGTCCCACCGTGAGAAACTGAGAGCTTTTACCGCCGCCCATGGCGCCCTTTCCGTGGGGAAGGCCCACCTTCCGGATGATTCTCTGTATTTCCTCAAGACCGTAACCTAACTCTCCCAGTTTGTGAATCTGGATGGCCTGATCCATCTGTTCCCTGGAAAAAAAACCTCCTTGTTCTTCTCCTTTTCCTAAAGGAGTAAGAAGCTTTTCCTTTTCCCAGGAAAGAAGGTCCTGCAGAGGGATGGCGGTTAATTCATGAATCTCTACCAAACTGAAAACATCATTACTCATAATATACCTGCACGTCTAAGTTAGTCTAAAGTGTACCTTAACGTATATATAACTTGTGAGGAGAGAAAAATCAAGCCCCAGGGGGAAAAGTTGAGAAAATCGAGAAATCCTTTGGGGTTTTGCGATGAATAAGGCTAAATAAGGGGAGAATCTTCGGATAAGATCTAAGAGATTTGGGCTGCGAAGAGGGATGAGAGCAGATAGAGGGCTACAAAGAGGGTGAAGATACTGTCTCTCCGCGTCCACTTCTGATAGAGGTGATGTTTTTTACGACGGTCCTTTAGGTTGTTCTCCGGGACTTTGGTATCCCAAGCCCGGGCTTCCATGGCCTCGGCGAGGGATTGACTGCGGACTAGGCTGTTAACCAGGAGGGGATAGAGTGGAAGGGCAAGGCGTTTGACGGGGTTTTTAATGTTTTCAATCCCCCGGTTCTGTTGCGCTTCCCGGATTTTGCTCAATTCCTCCAGAAGCAGGGGGACCATGGTGAAAGTCAAACCCAAGGCGGTGCCGATTCTCTCCGACCAGGACCCCGGGAGGGGAAGAAGAAGATAGGTTATTCCCCGGCGGATATCAGAGTGCCTGGTGGTGCGAACAAAGAGGATTCCCGCCGTATAGACGAGAAGCAGGGGCATGATCTTCGGGAAGGCTTGGGGAATCCCCTGGATAAAGCGGGCGGTCATATCAGATCCCTCGCCGGGGTCGGTGAGGTTGAGGCTGTGCATGCCCAGGAAAAAAAGCAGTAAAATGAAAAATCCCCGGCTTCTCCCCAGGAACCCTAGGGGAGATATCCCCGAAGCGGCTAAGCCCGCCAAGAGAATAATAAGATCCAAGATTTGTAGAGACAAAGGCCGCAGAAACGTGAGGGGGGCGTACAAAAAAAGAAGAATTATCTTAGCCCGGGGATCCCGAGTCCCCCGGGGGTTCTCCCTCAGCGGGGAGAGGAAGAGCTCTTCAGCCATGTCATCTCCTCCACTCGTCTTTCCGGAGGGCGTCGGATGCCCAGAGGTTCAAGCCGGTCCAGAATCTCTTCCGGCGGGCCTTGGGCCGCCAGCTTTCCCCCTTGCAATAACAGCAGCCCGTCGGCGTGGGCCAGCACCTTTTCCAGGTCATGGGTGATTACCAGGATGGTTTTACCTTCCTGGTGATATTTTGTAATGAGGGCGAGGATTTCCTGAACCCCAGGGTAATCAAGACCCACGAACGGTTCATCCAGGATGAGAAGATCCGGTTCCATCACCAGGATGCCCCCCAGGGTGAGGCGTTTTTTTTCCACCCTCGAAAGGAACCGGGGGGGGAGGTGTCTTTTTTTCTT
>CAYYNJ010000081.1:4331-9116 GCA_964472775.1 uncultured Spirochaetaceae bacterium | reverse complement strand
CATCGCGGATTGCGCGCGTTCGAGAATCTCCTCGCGCGGCAGCGCCAGGTTTTCCAGACCGAAGGCCATGTCCTCCCCCAAGGTCTGTCCGACGATACAGCTGTCAGGATCCTGAAATACCAGCCCTATCCTTCGCCGGGCCCGGGAGTTTCGTTGGTTCACCGATTCACCCTCCAGGAGCACTTCTCCCCCCGAAGGCTGGTACAAACCGTTGAGATTTTTCATGAGCACCGTCTTGCCCGAACCGTTGGGACCGGCCAAAACGGTGAAGCTTCCCTTTTTCAGGGAGAAAGAGACTTCCTGAAGGGCCGTGAATCCCGAGGGAAACCGGTAGGAGAGATCCCGGACTTCCAGGAAGGGTTTCATTTTTCTGCCTGCCGGGGGAAATACTCGGGCAAGGCGGTTCTAAGCCTGCGGAGGAGAAAGATAAGACCCGCAGCCTTGAGAATATCCCCGGGGATAAAGGGTAGGACCCCGACCAGTAAAGCCTTGGTCCAGGAAAGCTCCAGGCTGAACCGGAGCCAGGGAAGGCCGGGAAGGTAGATCAGGAGAAAGGCCGCTAAGACTGCCAGGGAATCCTTCACCAAAGAGGGTTTTCCCCGTCGTACCAGGAAACCACCCAAAACGGCCGCGGCAAGATAGCCTAGGAAAAACCCGCCTGTGGGCCCTATCAAAAGGGCTGCCCCGCCCCCTTGGGAAAATACCGGAAGTCCCAGGGCTCCAAGAACAAGATAAAGGCCCACCGCTGCCGCCCCCCCGCCGGGCCCTAGGATAACTCCTGCGGCCACTGTAAAAAGATTGGTAAGAACGATGGGCACGGGTCCCAAGGGCACACGAATGTAGGCTCCTGCCACCATGAGGGCGGTAAAAAGGGAAATGCTGGTGATGATTTGACTAGGTTTTCTGTCTGGCTGACTCATGATAGTTATTCCTTATTTGCCGTGGAGGTTATCCGGGAGCTTTGGATCTGTCAATCTCCGGGGGAGAGGTTTTACGGCGTCGCCGTGTTTCAAGCAGGTCGGTCAGCGGAGAAATGGCGGATCCGGGTAGATGGGGTATTCCTCTTTGGTCAAGTTCTTCGGTTAAGGGGTGTTTGTCGGTGATAACCAAGTCCCATTCTTCCTGAGATCCCTTCAACTCCCCCAGAGTTACCGCAGGACCGCCGGTGAGGATGCGGAAAACCCCCGGCGCTTTAAGTCCCTCGGCCAGGATAAAATCGGCGTCGGGGAAAAACCTTTCCAGCAAGGCGGGGGTCACATCACCGGGGGGAAGAAAGAAATTCATTCCCCCGCCGTGGGAAAAGCCCACTCCCAGGGCCCCTGCATCGGAGAACCGGCGGCTGTCTCCCCCGTCTTCGTAGGAAGAGAGGTTTTTATGGCTGCTTTTCATGGCGCACACCCGATAGCCTCGACGGCTGAGCTCCTTAATGAGATTTGTTATCAAAGTGGTTTTCCCGGTGTTGGACCATCCCCTGAAGCTTATGATACTAGGCATGGGAGTATCATAGCGCCCCCGGGCGGGGCAGGGCAACCGGTAAAACAGAGACATTAGGCTAGAGACAAAAATCTTTTACTGGAAAGACGCCCCGATTCTTTTCCAACAGGAAGCAATTGGTTTACACTGACTTATGTTCTCGCTTGTTCTTGTGACAGGGCTTGTCAATTCCGGCAAGACCACGGTGATGAGGTCTCTTGTATCCTACCTGTCCACGGGGGAGCCGGAAGTTCCGGGACTTCCTCAAGGAATCCTGCCTCCCCCTCCGGTGAGGGCTGGCGGTTTCCTCACCGAACCGGTCTGGCAGGCGGGCCGTAAGACCGCCTTCCAAATCCGCTCGCTCGATGGTGTTGCGGGGTGGCCGCTGGTGGCTGAGGTGCCCCTGGGGGAAAATTGGCTCCGGGGGCCTCGCCGTTTTTGGCGGAATCCCGACGGCTTCAACGGCGTCCGACGGGCCATGCTCGGCCAGATCGACCGGCCCGTCCTTATTCTGGATGAAGCCGGTCCTTTGGAGAGGGAGGGTGAGGGGCATTCGCCTCTTCTTGACGAACTTGCGGAAGTCTATTCAGGAATTCTGGTTCTTTCGGTAAGGGAGGAGCTTTTCCCTTGGGCCCTGGATCGATGGGGGACGGGGAAGGCGGTGGTTTTAAGGGTTCTCCCCGGGGTGCCCGGGGCGGTTTATTTGTAGTAGGTCGCCTTTTTGGCACTTACCTTGGTCCGGAAGATTGAACCGGTTACTCCGCAGGCCATGATAAGCTCTTGTTCAATGTCTCGTTTGGACACCGCCACCACTAATCCGGAATTTATTTTCACCTGGACGCTTTCTACTCCGGCCACGGAGCTCAGGGCTTTTCTCAGGGCTTCGCCATTGGCGGCGGTAAGTTTATCAACAAGGTAGGTGTATTCTTTGGCTCTTAACATATTTTGATTATATCTAGGTTGGGCTTTTTTTTCATGCGCTTTTTAGGTAAAAAAAAAACTAGATCCTTGAAATAAGCTGAGGTTTGGGCTACCCTTGATTTGATATTAGATACAGGAGAATGTTATGAAAAAATTGATACCTTTACTGCTTGTCGTTTTGGCTGTGTTGGCCATGTTCGGCTGCGCCACCAAAGAGAAGGTAAGTGGATTACCCGATTTTGTGCTTAACCCCCCCACCGCCGATGATGCTTTTTATGGTGTCGGTTATGCTAAGCAGTCCACCTTCGCCATGTCCAAGACCATTTCGATGACCAATGCTCGGGCCGACATTGCCCGCCAGATCGAAACCACCATCGAAGCGGCGGTGGTGTCTTATGCTCAAGAGGCCGGGGTTGATGACAACACCCAAACCATCTCTTTTGCCGAGACCATCACCCGGGAAATTACCAACACCAAACTTTCCGGAGCCGCTCCCGAACGGTTTGAACAGGATGATGACGGCGGTGTCTGGGTTCTTATGAGCTATCCCCGGAACCAGTTGATGGATGCGGCGAAAGAGCTTTTCGAACGGAACGAAGATGCGGCTTTTGCTGAGTTTAAGGCTTCCCAGGCTCTTCAGATGCTGGATGCCCAAATCAGTAAAAACCCCACCACCTCCGAACCGGTAAGATAAATAACGGCCAAACCTCAGGAATACTGGTGAAATAAGGAGCTGTTCCCTTCGGGGGGCGGCTCCTTTTTGCTGTCCTCCCCTCCGGCCCCTTTTCCGGGTTAATAAATATGGGAGTTTCGTCCCCGGGGCGGGGACCGGTAAGGTTTTTTCATCCCCTGGTTTCCAGGAGCTCTTGTTCCTGTTATAGTTTAGTTAGTGTTTCGAACCGTGGACAAAAAGACGCTGTAATTCTATCCTCCGCCGGCTTTTACCGGTGGTCTAAGGGCTTTTATCGGTTATAATCAAGGATATCCTTTCACAGAAAGGAATTACTATGATTTTTATCCACGGTTGTGAACACTAAAAAAGGAGTACCGGCTTGTTCAAAAGAACCTCTTTCCTTCTTCCCGCCTTTCTGATTCTTTTTCTTACTGGCTGTGTGGGTCTTCCCAGCCAGGGAGCTGTTAAAACCGCTGAAACCGGAGCCGGCGACGGTGCATCCCTAACGCTTTTGGGCGACACCTGGAGCCGCGACGGGGTTCCCCTATTCTGGGGAAGCGCCAAGAGGCTCTATGACCGTGAAGCCGAATGGCCGGCGGCGTTCCAGGAAGCGGCGGCCCAGGCGGCCCGCTATGTGGGTGTCACCGGACTTTCCCGGTTCTATACCGAGCGGTCCGGTCAGGGCAAGGGGTATCTGGGAGATTTTCAGTCCGATTGGAACCGCTCTCTGGAGCCAGGGATTTTAGAAGAGTTTGAAGAGGTACAGCGCTTTCAGGATGAAGAAGGGTCCTATATACTGGTGCGATGGCCCGGAGGAGCCAAACTCTCCCTTTCAGGATCCTTCCGGGCGGAAAGGGGGAAGCCTTCCTGGGTCACGCAAACCCCGGTTTTACCGGGGTATCGGGTCAGCATCGGAACGATTCAGAGGAAGCGGCATCCGGTGGATTCGATTCTGGCGGCGGATGATAGGGCGTTAGAGGAGATGGTCAAACAGATAGAATTGGAGGGTACCAGCCAGCGGAACACCCTCGATAAAGGCCGTCAGGGAGTCGGCGTGGTGGAAAGCTCCCTGGAGGTGGCCCAGGCGTATGTGCGGGGGTTTTACATCCTGGCCCGCTGGCATGAACCCGATCAAAGTATATACTACTCACTGGGAGTCTGCCCGGCGGATGGGAACTAAATAGACCTGGTTTCTGGAGGATTCGAATGAAAAAGTATGGACGGAACATTTTTTTTGTATTATTTACGGGTGTTCTTCTTTTTTCCTGTGTATCCACACCGGATCTTCCCGGGTGGGTCCAGAAATATCCGGCGGATCCCGAATATTACATCGGTATCGGTTCATCCCACACCGGTATCATGGCTGAGGATTCCGAGTTGGCCAAGGCCCGGGCTTTAGCCAGCCTGGCCGGTGAAATTTCCACCGAAATTCAAAGTTCCACCACCTATCGCGAACGGGATGACGGGGAGACCTCCTCCCGCACGGCGGAGCAGGAGATAAACGCCGTGGTGGCCCAGAACCTCCAGGCCGTTGAAACGGTGGACAGCTTCTATTCCAAGGATACCGGCGCCTGGTATTACGTCCGGCTCAACAAAAACGAATGGAAGGCCATTCAACAGAGGGAAATAGATTCTCTGCGCCGCCGGGTGATGGATTTGGTGGAGCCTGTACTGCGGGATCCCCGGAGAGGCATTAGTGAAGTTTTTCAAGCCCTTTC
>CAYYNJ010000081.1:0-4321 GCA_964472775.1 uncultured Spirochaetaceae bacterium | reverse complement strand
TATGCGGGGATGGTCCGGGACAGCCTTCTTGGACAGGAGGGGGTTCTTATCGATCTGATCGAGACACAGATTGCCTCTGAGATTGCCTTGATTCAGGTCTCGGTGATACCGGAAGAGACTTCGATTGAGACCGGCCGTCCCGCCCGGTTCCAATTTCAGGTTTCCCATCCGGGAAGACCCCGCCCCGGCCAGGTGATTTTAGAACTGGTGGATGAAGCAGGCATGGGGGAAACGCTTATGTCGCTAACCACCTCTCCCGGCGGAATCTATTCCGATCCGGTAAACCTTCAGAACCTAAAGGTTGGCAAGAACTATCTCACCGCCCGGCTTGACTTGAAGGCTCTGGGAATAGACCCGGTCCTCTTCCGGCTGTCCCCGCCTCAGCAGGATCTTCTCATAGACCTTCAACAGCTCAAAGCCCGGCTAAACATCGATTTCCGGGGAGATGTGGAGGATCCGGACGCCCTCAGCGGGGTTGGCGGGACGATAAACGCCCTGATGACCCGAACTCTGCCGGTAAAAATATCTGCGTTGGGTGAAACCAGTTCCTACGATATCAATTTTACGCTACAATACCGGAACGCCCCTCCCAACGATTACGGCTTGGTCATTATTTATGCTAAGGCCAACGTGGCGGTGGTAAAGGAGGGACGAACCCTCTATACATTCGAAACCTCTGAACAGAAGGGAGGCGGATTAAACTGGAGCCAGGCTAGCACTAAGGCGCTGGAAAGCCTTTTTTCCGCCCTGGAGACCGATCTTCTTTTTATTCAGGGGATGACAGGAGCCTTTGCCCTTGATTGATCTAACCAACCTGCCGTTTCAAAACGAAATTCTCTGGGTCATCATGCTGTTGGCCAACTTCGGAGCCATCCTGGGGGCCTACCGCTTTTTCGGAAAAACCGGAATTCTCATATGGATTCCTCTGGCGGCGGTGATTGCCAACATTCAGGTGGTAAAGACCGTTGAACTCTTCGGCTTTACCGCTACCCTGGGGAATATTGTCTACGCCACCAGCTTTCTGGCCACGGATATCCTCAGTGAGAACTACGGTAAGGAAGAGGCCCGCAAGGCGGTCTTCATCGGGTTTTTCTCCCTGATTATTTTAACGGTGATGATGAATCTGGCCCTGCTTTTTGAACCCCACGCTTCGGATTTTTCTCAAGAGAGTCTTTCGACCATCTTCAGTCTCATGCCGCGCATCGCCTTGGCCAGCCTCGTGGCCTACGGAATCTCCCAGTTCCATGATGTCTGGTCCTACAACTTCTGGAAGGACAAGCTGCCGGGGCGAAAGACGATCTGGATTAGGAACAACCTAAGTACCATGGTTAGCCAGCTTTTGGACAGCGTCATCTTCACCTTCATCGCATTCTACGGTGAATTCGAACAGCCCGTGCTGATTGAAATTGTGGTTACCACCTATGTTTTTAAGTGGGTTGTGGCCGCCCTGGACACTCCTTTCCTGTACATCGCCCGGGATTGGGCGGACCGGAGGATCATCGAGTAGGAGAGTCCTCTTCCGGGGGTTCGGCGGAAACGGAAACGCCGTGGAGCCTCTGTACCGCCATGCGGTGAAGCTCCCGGGCTTCGGTGACGGAACTGCTGAGCTCCAGGGCTTTGCGGCAGTCCTTTAAAACCCCCGGGAGATCCCCCGCCCGGTAGAGAAGCCGGGCCCGGGCCACGAGCGGTTCGGTCTGGTAGGGGTCCATGCCGATGCTTCGGGAAAAATCTTCCAGGGCCCGCTCCGGTTCGTCCACCACCCGGTAAACCACCCCGCGGAAATACCACGCCTTGGCGTTAGTCCCGTCTTCTTCCCCCGCCCGGGTGAAGTCTTCCAGGGCCTTGGGGTAATCCATCCGGCCGAAGGCCGCCATGCCGCGATGAATATGGATAATCGCCCTGATGGCGGGATTCTCCACCCGTTCGAGAATTTCGGAATACAGCCTTTCTGCTTCATCAAACCGGCCGGCGTTATGCTCCCTCAGGGCATGAACCAGCATGGCATCGACACTGCTGCTTTCGGGGGAAACCGGCGCATCCCCGGTTTTACCGGACCAGGGGCCTCCGGCGGCAGACCCGGGGAGGCCGTCCCCCGTCTTGCGGTGGATTTCTTTCTGGAAACCTTACCGGCGGCGGGCCAGATCTTCCTGCAGGCCCCTTTGGTAGTCCCGAATCTCCTGAAAAATGATATCCGACAAGGTGAGATTCGCACTCAGGGCCGCCAACTTCCGCTTCAGCGGTTCTCCGAAGGGGGCAAAATCGGCTTTATACATGATCTCATGTTCCACCTGGGCCCAGGCTTCCTGAAGAATCGTACGCACCTGAATTTCACAGCTGATTTCATCGGATATTCCGTAGCGCCGGCGGATTTTTTCGGGAACCGCCATTTGAAGGTGGATGGAGTTATACCCGAATTGGAAGGGTGAGAGCATTTCGCCCTTATGGTCCACCTCGAAGATGGTAAACTCCCGGCGCAGCAAAGCCACGGTCTTCTCCAGGTCTTCTAGGAAGGGGCAGACGATGCGGATACCCATCACGTCGGTGAGGACTATCTCTTTTTGAGGCGGGTCAGGCTGGGTACGGAGTTTCTTCAGAACCTTCTCATAGAGGCTGGAAAATTTCTTGAGGCGGCAGTAGATGGTGGGGGAAAGGTTGTGCCGGGCCAGGGTTTTTTCCAGTAAATGCTGTGTGGCATGGAGAGGTTCTTCCATGGCTTCGGAGAAATCGTGGTACCGGGCGGCAAGCTGGGCTGAGTCCCCCAGGGGCAGGGATATTTTAAACATTCAGTTCCATCCTTGGTTCCCATTATAGCACGGGAGAAGGGCCTTTGCAGGCATGAAGGGGGGTAAGGAGGACGGCCTGCTCGAATCCTCCCTTCCCCCGGGAACTGCGGTACTTTAGAGGCCTAAAACCTCCTTGAGCTTGAAGGCGCAGTCCATGTCGCCCTGAAATTTTAACTTTCCCGGAAGGTAGGCGGTCTGAAGCTTTCTCTTTCCCAAAAGAAGGGCCGCCCAGAGGCCGGGGGTCACGGTGATAATAAGATCTTCCCCGCCGGTGAGGGGGCCTTTTTCCACCGCAGCGGTTTCTCCATCGCTTTTGTAATGGAAAATCGACCCTCCGGCCCCTTCCCGAAGCTCTAATCCGATATGGACCTTCCAGCCCCGCAGTTTCTCTAGATCTGATCGTTCTGCCAAGGCCAGAGTGAGTTCTTCAGACCGATCAGCCAGGGCGCCGAATTTATCTGTACTCCGGCTTTCCTTCAGGAGCTGTCTTTTGAACCTACGTATCTGTTTAATACTCCGGTTTCTGAGGTTTCTAGCCAGCAGGACCTTTCGGGGCGTGTTCATTTCATCGAGGAAGACGCTCCGCTGCCGGTCCGAGGAACGCTGCACCGCTAAATTGAAGGCCAGAATCTCCCGTCCCTGCCTTCCGGAAAGACCAGGTTCCTGGTTCCCCTGGATGGCCCCCAGAAAGTTCTGTACCGCTCCGGTAAAGCCTTCCTGCCAGTTTGAGGGGGTGGTTTCGTCATGGGTCCAGCGGGCGCCGTCGTAC
Source organism: uncultured Spirochaetaceae bacterium (assembly GCA_964472775.1). Taxonomy (GTDB): domain Bacteria; phylum Spirochaetota; class Spirochaetia; order UBA9216; family UBA9216; genus CAYYNJ01. The sequence goes on along the minus strand of CAYYNJ010000081.1, from coordinate 769 downwards.
CAGCTCAGCACCGGCCCTTCCACCAGCCGGCCGGTACACCGGTTGATGCGGATGATTCCCCGGGAACCGGAGATGTCGATCCACTCGTCATTGGCGTAGTAATCCGACGGCATGGTAAGTTCGTTGGCGTAGGTGAAGGTACAGGTTCCGTAACGTCCGGGTGTCTCATGCTTCCACATGACCACCGCCGGGGCGTCGATCATCCCCTGGGTGTTATCTATCCAGGCGGAGACCTCCCGGAAGGATCCCATGAGAAACCAAACGGTGGACCAGAGGTGGTGCCCGTGGTCGAAGGTCTCCATGCCCCGGCTTTCCACAAACTCTCTCATCCGCCAGGCCCAGGCGGAATCGGGAATATCCCAGCCCCCAGATCCTCCTCCGATCAGGTTGATCCGGATATTCTGGGGTTCTCCGATGATCCCCGCCTTGATAAGCTCCGCCGCCTTCTGATCAATTAATAATGGTTTATCATCATATGCAAGTATTATTTTTAACAATACTATTGCTCTTTGTCCCATTGATAGACTTTCAAGCCAGGGCTTGGATGACCATCTTTTCGTGGAGATGATGGGGGGTGAGAATATCCACCGCATCCACATGGGAGTCAGCCAGGAGCTCCCGGTAATCGGTGCAGGCCTTGACGGCTCCCCATTGGGCCCGGCGTGATTCGGCCAAATTTTCATCCCTGTCACAAACCGCATACACCTTCGCTTCGGGGCAATGACGGTATCCTTCCACATGAAGGTCAGAAATTCGGCCCGTTCCGATG
>CAYYNJ010000080.1:0-10903 GCA_964472775.1 uncultured Spirochaetaceae bacterium | reverse complement strand
TCTACGGCTACTTCGGTATCGCTGATGAAAATACGGAAGAGGAAATTCATGATGTCCTTGACTGGATAGAATCACTGAACCTTAAAAACCTTGAAAAAGATCTGCTGCGCTACTGCCTGGAAGAGGAATTTTCCCAGCTGTCTCAGGGATAGTTCCGGAAAGTCTCTATAATAAAGATTTTATATGTTTTCTCAAAATAGCGTTTTTCTTCTCATATCAGAGCCATAACAGATCTTTACCTAAATTTTTGGTTGTTTTTTTTATCTTTACCCCATAATATCCACCAGTATCTTTGTTATCGATAAATAAGGAGTTGTTTATATGTCCGTTTCCTTAAAGGTGTGTGTAGGAAGTTCCTGCCATCTTCACGGTTCCGAGAAGGTGGTGGAATGCTTCCAGGAGCTGATCCGGAATCAGAATCTGGATGTGGCATTGGAACTCAAGGGGAGCTTCTGCCTGGGAACCTGTTCCCAAGAGGGTGTGGTGGTCAGCCTGAACGGAGAAAACGAGGTGATTCAGCCCTCCAAGGCAGAGTCCTTTTTTCTCAGCAAAGTACTTACCCTGGTAAACAGCTGAACCGGTGGAGGTCAATATCCTGACCGGCCCGCCGGAGGATTCCTCCCGGGATCAGGAATGGCTGGAAAGCTTCCTCTCCCTCCCGGGAAAGAAGATCGCGGCGGGAGGAACCACGGCGGCCCTTCTTTCAAGATTCACCGGCGAAGAGGTGCTGGTTTATCTGGAAACCCGGAGGCCGGGAACACCCCCCTGGGGAACCATGCCCGGAATCGATTTGGTGACCGAAGGGATCGTCACCCTGGAGGCGGTGGTGCAAGGATGGAGCAACAGAAAAGGGGATGGAGCCTGCGGTGATAGGCCCCCGTCGGCGGTGGAAAAAATGTCGGCCCTGCTGGAACAGGCCGGCAAAGTCACCATTTTTACCGGCCGGGGCGCCCGGAGGAGAGAACTGATAGAACGTCTTTCCCTTCTGCTTGAAGATGAAAGGAAAACGGTAATCATAAATCTGTATTAGGAGTGGATTATGAGTAAGGTCATATTTGGCGTCTGGGATGGCAAAGTCATCGACAACCGGGGAAAGAGGATATTTGAAATTGAAGACACCCCCGGTTTCGATAATTTTGACGTGTTTAATCCCGGCAATCCCATCCAGGCTTTTTTCGGGTGGGGCGGGTTTTTCATTTTTGGTCAGAAAGTGGATCTTTTGGATGCGGCGATCCGCTACATCTCCAAGTCTTCCGAGGAATCCTGCGGAGCCTGTACCCCCTGCCGGGTGGGAACCCACATCATGAAGCAAAAACTAAAAGAGCTCCAGGCGGGTAAGGTGGGCATCGAAGTCCTGGACGAACTCGAGGTGCTGGCAGAGCATATTAAAACCACATCCCTCTGCGGCCTGGGACAAACCGCCACCATAGCCATCCAGGAACTCCTCACCTATTTCCGGCAGGAAATTATCGATCAGGTCGAAGAGAAAAGGTACATCGAAGATCAGAAATCCGTGGCCTATGTGACGGCCCCCTGTATCGAGGCTTGTCCGGCTAAGGTAGATGTGCCCCAATACATCGATTACATCCAGGATGGAAAACTGACCCACTCGGTCAGCGTCATCCTCCAAAAATATCCCATGGCCGAAACCTGCGGCCGGGTTTGTGTCCGTTTCTGCGAATTCGCCTGTACCCGGGGTCAGGTGGATGAACCGGTCAGCATTAAGCTCTTAAAGCGTTTTGTGGCGGAAAAGGAAAACTTCATCTCCGGAGGATGGTTCAGTCAGGAATTGATCGAAGAAAAAAAACCGGCGGACCTTCGGGTGGCGGTCATCGGGGCCGGCCCTGCGGGAGTAACCGCCGCCTACCATCTTCTCTTAAAGGGCTACTCGGTGGACGTCTATGAAGCCCACTCCGAGCCGGGTGGTATGGCCTCCATGGGGATTCCCAACTACCGGCTGCCCGTGAAGGTCCTCCGCGACGAAATCGGCATCATCGAAACCCTGGGGGCCAAGATCCACTTTAACCAAAGGATGGGAAGGGACTTTACCCTGAACCGGCTCTTCGGAAAAGGCTATAAGGCGGTATTCCTGGGCATCGGCGCCAACAGCGGCAAGCAGATGGGAATCCCCGGAGAACACCGTACCATGAAGGGTTACAAGGCGGGGATCAATTTTCTGCTCTACATCAACCATTACTTCATCAACAAGGGCCTCGAAGTGGACCTGGGCAAAAAAATCGCCGTGGTGGGGGGCGGAAATGTGGCCATGGACTGTGCCCGCAGCGCCCTTCGTGTGGGAGCCCAGGAGGTGCATCTTTTTTACCGGAGAAGCCGGGAAGAAATGCCCGCCGATCACGAAGAGGTGGAAGCGGCGGAGAAAGAGGGAGTCATCTTTCACTTCCTCACCCACCCGATTCAAGTCATCACCGAAAACAACGAAGTAAAAGGGCTTAAGCTTATCAAAATGGGCCTGGGTGAACCCGATGCCAGCGGCCGCCGCGGCGTCACCACCATCGACGGTTCCGAGTTCGACATGGAAATAGACTTCCTAGTCCCCGCCATCGGACAGAAGGTAGATCACACCTTTCTGAGCCCCGAAGATAACATCGAGCTCAACAAATGGGGACTCATCGACGTGGATGCCACCACCCTGGAGACCACCCGCAAGGGTGTCTTCGCCGGCGGCGACTGCTCCACCGGCCCGGCCACCCTCATCGAAGCCATGGAGAAGGGAATGCGGGCCGCCCATTCCATCGATAACTACCTCACCACGGGCCGGGTGCTTTTCAGCCCCGACACCAGGATGAGCCAGCTCATCAAAGACATCAAGAAGCTCGACAGCGGCACCCTTCACAAACCGGTTCAGAAAGAACACCGGGTGGTGGCGGAAGAATTGGACCCGGAAGTAAGAAAGCAGATCTTCAAGGAAGTGGAAAAGCCCATCACCATGGAACAGGCCTACCAGGAAGCCTCCCGTTGTCTGCGCTGCTACCGCACATCCCTGGTCATCACCGAGAAATAGGAGGGTTCCGATGAAAGGATACATCAACAACAAAGAAGTCGAATTTGAAGCAAACGAAACCATACTTTCCGTGGCCCGCCGGCACGGCCAGTTTATTCCCACCCTCTGCACCCTCACCTGCCTGGGCCACAATCCCGGGACCTGCCGGGTCTGCCTGGTGGACATGAAACGTCAAGGGATGGCGGAACACCATATCGTCACCTCCTGCGACACCCCCATGGAAGAGTCCATGGAGATTCTCACCCGCACCGCCCGGGTCCGGGAAAGACAGCGGCTCCAGGTGGAGCTTCTCTTGGCGGATCACAACCAGGATTGTGCCAGCTGCATCCGCCACGGAGACTGTGAACTTCAGGACGTGGCCCAGTTTGTGGGCTTGGAACATACCCACTACCACTACCCCCATTTTTACCGGGGCCGCACCTTGGAGCTGAACTCTCCCGCCATCATCCGGGACATGAGTAAGTGTATCCGCTGTCTCAGGTGTGTGGAAGTTTGCCGGGAAGTCCAGAAGACCGACGTGCTGGTTTTCAGCGATAAAGGGTTGACCACCGAAATCGGCATCAAGGACAGCACCGCCCTGGGTACATCCAACTGCGTCAGCTGCGGCCAATGTACCCTGGTTTGCCCCGTGGGCGCCTTGGCGGTGCGGGACGATACCGAACAGGTCATCGATTACCTCTACGACCCCAACATCACCACGGTCTTTCAGGTGGCCCCGGCGGTACGGGTGGCCATCGGCGAAGAGTTCCACATCCAAAACGGAAGCTCCCTGATGGGAAAAATCAACACCGCCCTGAAGACCGTCGGCGCCGATGTGGTGCTGGACACCAACTTCACCGCCGACCTGACCATCATGGAAGAAGGTTCGGAACTGCTCCAGCGGGTTAAGGAAGGGGGGCCCCTGCCCCTGCTTACCTCCTGCTCCCCCGGCTGGGTTAACTTCATGGAGAAAAACTACCCCCATCTTCTGCCCCATGTATCCACCGCCAAGAGTCCCCAGCAGATGTTCGGCGCCTTGGCGAAAACCTTTTTGGCCCAGAAGATGGGTATCGATCCTAAATACATGCGGGTCATATCCATCATGCCGTGTACCGCCAAAAAAGAGGAGGCCAAGAGAAGCGAGTTCACCCAAATGGGCCGGCCCGATGTGGATGTGGTCCTGACCACCCGGGAGTTTTCCCGGCTCATCAAACGGGAAGGACTCTGGCTTCCCGATTTAGAGGAAACGGAGTGCGACAACCTCTACATGGGCGATCATACCGGAGCGGCGGTGATCTTCGGCGCCACCGGCGGCGTGATGGAAGCGGCCCTGCGGTCGGTTTACTACCTGGTGAAGGGAAAAGAGCTCGACCCCGTGGATGTGAAAGAGATCCGCGGCCAAAGCCCCTTTCGGGAAGCCGAGGTTGATCTGGGATCCGGTATCGGCAAGGTCCGGGTGGCGGTGGTTCACGGCCTCAAGGCCGCCCGGGACCTGGTGGAGAAAATCGAGAGCGGCGAGGCTCAGTACCATTTTGTGGAGGTCATGGCGTGCCCCGGCGGCTGTGTGGGGGGCGGCGGCCAGCCCCGACGGAAGGGGGAGTATCAATGCTTCCGGGACGACCGGCGTAAACAGCTTTTTGCCCTGGATAAAAAAGCCAAGGTGCGCCAGTCCCACAACAACCCCCTGATCCAGCAGATCTACAAAGATTTTTTAGGAGAACCCCTCTCCCATAAATCCCACCGGCTGCTGCACACCACCTACACGGACCGGAAACGGGTGGTTACCCATTCCATCAAAGAAATTTGGGGTCAGATCAAGGCGGAAGGAAAAACAGGATTATAAAAAAAGGCTTCCTTGAGGCGGTGACCGCCGGGAAGCCCTTTTCACAAAGACGGCGGGATGGGCCAGTCCGGTCCTCCCGCCGCTTTTTAAACGTGTTCGTGGGGCATCACCCGCCGGTCCGGACGGAAGTAGGTCTTGGGGGAATAATCATATAGGTCGGAAACCTTGGTCATGTAGATGCAGGCGTACCGCTCCACCTGATCGGCATACCGGCTTTCCTCCGACCCGGCCCGGAGTATTTCTCCCCAGTGGGGATTGAAATAACCCCGCAGCTGATCCAGCTTCTCTGATATGGTTACGTTATAACGGTCTAACTCTTCAAAGAGCCGGAAAATCTCCCGGCGGTCCACCTTCTTCCCCTCATAGCGGCTAATATCAAGCTGATTAAGCTCTTTTTCGAATCTCAATTTTTCTTCATTAAGCCGGTCGATCTCTTCCTGCAGGGGCCGGGCCCGGTAAAGCTCTTTCAGCTCCGCCTCTAAATCTCCCAAAACCAAGGCGGTTCGCCAGGCGCATTCCTTTTTGATGGAGACCACATCGCCGTAGATATGGTCTCCGATGTAGAGGATTTCACTGCCCGCCAGATTTAGATCGTCCTGAATTTTTTGGAAATTCCCCCCCTGGAAGATACCCTGATTCACCGGTCCCGGGTGATTGCTTAACAGACCCGACTCATCCACCACCTTCAGGAAGGGCTGGTTCTTTTGAAAGAAAGCGGGCTTGCGGGCTTGAGTGATCACCAGTTGAAACACATCTTCCCATTTTTCAAACCTGGTCCAATGGGGATTGAAGGCATAATCAAGCAACGCCTTGGTATAGAGATAATCAGAGTTGGTGATGATCATCAGCTTCTTGCCTTCCTCCCGGTACCGCTCCAAAAGGGCGGGAACCAGGGGGTCTTGAATCACATAGCGGGGGAAGTTGCGGCTCACCTCATCCTTCAGGGAACCGTCGTTGTGGCAGAGATCGATGGCTGAGACAATGTCTTCGGCCAACTGGGCGTAGCCGGGCAGGTTGAGCCCCTCCTGCTTCAATTGAACCAGTTGAGCATAGAGGACCCCGTTGGAGATGGCAAAGGCGGTGTCTAAACTTTCAAACTCGTCGGTTTTGACATCGATGGCCTTATCCTGATAGATCCGGGCCTGCTCCCGGAAGGGAATCAGATCTAAACCATGGTAGGAAATCTTAACCTTGCCGTACCGGCTCACCTTAAGCATATTTCCATGCCTTTTATCTATCACCAGCCCCACGATGGCCCGGTCAAAATCGAAGACCAGTTCGAGAATTGTTTCGGGGTATCCCTTGAGGGCCACCAGTTTTTCCAGGGCCAGGCGGTGGGTCAACGCTTCAAACTCTTTGGTGTTATACCGAACCAGGGTGTAGTCCATATCGAATCCAATTAAGGAAATCTTTTTCAGGTTCAAAATTCTGTTTACAAAAACCGGCATGACTTCTCCTTCCGCTTTACTACCAATTTTACCATACCCAACTAAGGAACGGTGGTCAAATGAAAAGCGGATGAGTTAAAGCATACTTGCAGAAATATGTTTTACTCCCTATTCTTTCGTCATGACCAGATTACACCGCATTTTAGTCTTTTTTGTTCTTCTTGCCTTGATTTCCGCCCCGGTTTTCTCCCAGACCGTGGCCTTCGTGGGTACCGAAAACCGAACGGGATCCCCGGAACTTGACTACCTGGGTTCCATCATCGAAGGGCTCATTCTGTTTGATCTCTCCCGCATTAACGCCTTGACCCTGGTGGAGCGTCAGCGGCTCAACGCCGTGCTGGAGGAGCAGAAACTCCAGCTTTCCGGCTTCACCGCCCCGGGGGGAAAGGAGCTGGAGGCGGGGCGGCTGCTTTCCGCCCAATATCTGGCCCGGATCGACTACACCCTGGCGGGGGAAGGCGACCTGGTTTGCAACTTAAGCTTAACGGAAACGGAAACAGGGAGGCTTACGGTGTTTACCTCCCGGGGATCGCAGGAGAACGAAATCCACCGTCTGGCGGAACAGTGCGCCAAAGCCCTCACGGGAAGGGGCTGGGACTTCATCAATCCCGTTGAACAGCGGAACCTTTTAACCCTCAGGGATGTGAATCCCGGGACCCTCTACCTCTACTGTAATCTGGAGAACGCCGAAATACTCTTAAACCAGCGGTTCGCCGGATATACCGGAGGCGATCTTTACACCCCCATCATCCTCGACGACCTTGATCCGGGCACCTACACCCTGACCATCCGGCTGGGCCCCGATTTCGGCATGGTCAAGCTGCCGGAGTTTACCTTTCACGACTGGGAGGAAGAGGTTGATATCCGTCCGGGCAGGACGACCATACACCGGTCCCTGGTGGAACACTTCAACTCGGTGGTGTACCGGGAATCCCAATTAGTCCGGGAAAGGGCCCGGCTGGATGAAGATAACCGTCTCTTCACCGCCGTTCATCCCGCCGACTTCAAGGACAGACAGGGCCGACTCATCCCGCTGACCCTGGAAATCACGGGGAAAAGAGAGCCGGACCGCAGTACCGCCGATGTGGTGGTGAAATACGACGGCCGGGAGATCCGGATGACCGCCGATTCCTCCCAGCCGGAAATAGAAAGAACCACCGGCCTTATTTCCATCACCTTACAGGTTGATCACTACGGCGGCTATTCCGACCTGACCTATGAGATATGGCGCACCGACATTTCCCAGGGGATGCACCGGAACTAGGCGCATCGGGTTTACCGGTTCATGTTCAGACAGTTGGCCACGGTATTAATTTCCAGCAGATTCGACTGGTTGCTCCGGAGGGGCGGAGAACCGGCCATGACCAGCACCAGATCCTCCAGCTTCACCAAATCGGCCTTCACCAGGCTTTCCATCGATTTAGCCACCAGCTGATCGGTGGAATCGGGCAGTTCGATAATCCGGGGATAGAGTCCGTAGGAGAGGGACAGCTCCCGGGCCACCCGCAGATCGTGGCAGGTTACATAAACCGGGGTGGTCCCCCGGAAAGAGGATACAATCCGGGCGGTGGTGCCGGTATAGGTATGGACGATGATGGCTTTTAAAGGAAGATGATCCGTGGCCACGATGGCGGTCTTTGCCAGGAAGGTCCGCACCGAGTTTCCCTTCACCCCGCCTAAATCCCGGGGCAACCGGGTATTTTCCGCCGCCTGGGCTACCCGGCTCATGGTTTCCACCGCCTCAAAGGGGTATTCCCCGTAGGCGGTTTCCCCGCTGAGCATCAGAGCATCGGTGCCGTCATGTACGGCGTTAGCCACATCGCTCACCTCGGCCCGGGTGGGCCGGGGATTGTCGATCATGGAGTGGAGCATCTGGGTAGCGGTGATCACCGGTTTAGCCTTGTTAATACAGAGCTGAATCAGCCTCTTCTGGATGGTCGGAACCTCCTCGGCGGGGATCTCTATCCCTAGATCGCCCCGGGCAATCATGATGCCGTCGGCCTCTTCTATGATCTCATCGATGTTGTTCAATCCTTCCCGGTTTTCGATCTTGGCGATTATCTTGACCCGGTGATCCTGGGGGTCCATCAACTCTTTTATGTCTAGGATATCCCGGGCATTGCGGACGAAGGAATGGGCTAAAAACTCAATCTGAAAATCTTGAGAGAACTTAATGTAGGCCTTATCTTTTTCGGTGAGGGAAGGAAGATCCAGGTTTACCCCGGGGGTGTTGATACTTTTGTTTTTTTTTATGGTGCCGGAGTTTTCAGTCCGGCAGATCAGCTTATCCCCGTCCCTTTTCACCACCAGGAAGGAAACCTCGCCATCGTCAATAAGAATCTGAGACCCCACGGGAACCTGTTCCACGAAACCGCTGTAGCTGACCGCCACATGAAGACCCTTCTCCGGTTTATCCGAGAAGGATACCAGCTGATCTTCCTCCACTTCAAGGGGATCCATATCGGACAAAGTCCTAATTTCCGGACCCTTGGTGTCGATGAGGATCCCCACCACGTTGGAAACCTTTCGAATGTTATCCACCAGAACCCTGGTGGTTTCCGGCACCTGATGGGCCGTATTTATACGGAAAACATTAACACCCCGCTCTATTAACCCCCGGATAAAGTCGTGGTCGCATTTATTATCCGATATGGTGGCCACAATCTTAGTTTTCTGGGGCTGGGGGAAATTATTTAAACTCATTTTTTTCTCCTATAAAAACTCGGCGTTAGCCGCGAGCCTGGAACAACCGCAACGAAATTTAACCAATTTTTTGGGCTAACTCAATATATTGAGAAAATATAACCAAAAGGTTATCTCACGGGCGGCTCAAATATCTCTGATTATTATAATTCCCACGATTAATCTAAAAAATCCTTTTCTTGACACCGCCCTGCCCTGTGTTATTATAGACAATTATCGATTCTAATAAGGAGATGTTATGAGTTTTACAACCGATGCTATCCGCAACGTCGCTTTCGCCGGCCACGGCAGTACCGGCAAGACAGCGCTTCTCGAGAACCTGCTGGCCGCCGCCGGGGTGATCCCCAAAGCCGAAGCGGCAGGTTCCGGAAAGACTGTAAGCGACTACACTCCCGAAGAAGCAGAAAAGCAGATATCCATCCATACCGCCCTGGCCAACGTCGAATGGGAAGGGCGGAAAATCAATATTATGGACACCCCCGGTGCCTCCGACTTCGTCGGTGAGGTTGTTGCCGCTTTTCGCTCTTCGGAGACGGCGGTGATTCTGGTGGATTCCGTGTCCAGTGTTCAGATTGAAACCATCAAGCTCTGGAGGCGGCTGAAGGCCCGGAAAATGCCCAAAATTGTGTTCGTCAACAAGATGGACAAGGAACGGGCGGACTACAACAAGGTCTTAGAAGACTTAAAGACCCAGTTTCCCGCGGGGAATTTTGTTCCCGTTTCTTTTCCCATCGGCGCCGCCGCCACCTACGAAGGGGTGGTGGATATTGTCACCCAAAAATTCTACGGCGCCCCCGGAAGCGGGGTGAAGGAGAAAATGGCCGACCTTCCCGACGGGATCAAAGATACGGTGGAAGAATACCGGAATGCCCTGATAGAAGCCGCCGCCGAAGGCGACGATGAGCTGATGGAGAAGTATTTCGACGAAGGGACCCTCTCCGATGACGATCTTTTTCTGGGGATTAGGGAAGCCCTGGAGCAGGAAAAGTTCGTTCCCGTTTTCTGCGGAGCCGGGGAAAAGGGCAGCGGCATCGTTTCTCTTTTGAATTTCGTGGCCCTCTGCGCCCCCTCTCCCCTGGGTATCGCCGAAAAGGCGGAAGACCAGGATGGGAACCCCCTGGAAGCGGCCATCGACCCCGCCCTGCCCCCGTCCCTGATGGTTTACAAAACCAGCATCGACCAATTCTCCGGCAAGCTTTCCTATTTTAAGGCCATGAGCGGAACCATCCATGCGGATTCTGAGTTTATCAACATGGATACCGGAAAAAAAGAACGGATCGGAAAACTCTTTACCTGCGAAGGCAAGAAGCTCACCGAAGTGAAAGAAATTACCGCCGGCGATTTCGGCATCATCAACAAGGTGGACAGCCTTCAGACCAACGTGACCCTGGCGGATGCTGAAAGGCTGGTTCACTACGTTCCCCTGGCCCTGCCCAAACCGGTTCACACCGTGGCCATCACCGCTTCGGCCAAGAAAGAAGAAGACAAACTGAACCAGTTCCTCCACCGGGCCGCCGAGGAAGACCTGACCTTTCAGGTTCATTTCGATCCTGAGACCAAAGAGACGGTGGTCTCCGCCATGGGAGAACTTCATCTGAACATGATTCTTGACAAGATCAAGGATAAACAGAAGGTCAGCATGGAAACCCGGGTTCCCCGGGTGGCCTACCGTGAGACCATCTCCAAAAAAGCGGACGCCGAGTACACCCATAAAAAACAGTCCGGCGGCCACGGCCAGTACGGCCGGGTGGTGATGGAAATCTTTCCCCTGGAACGGGGAGAACATATGTCCTTTGAAAACGCCATCAAAGGCGGATCCATTTCCAAGGGCTACATGCCCGGTATCGAAAAGGGCCTCATTGAAGGAATGGAAGAAGGTTTTCTGGCGGGATATCCCCTGGTGGACAT
>CAYYNJ010000079.1:3260-10961 GCA_964472775.1 uncultured Spirochaetaceae bacterium | reverse complement strand
TCCGTCCGCAGCCGTCATGGTCGTATCGGATCCGGCGGCCGGAATAATCGGTTATTTCTTCCGGCCAGCCCTGGGGGGTATAGCGGAAGGCGGCGGATTCCCCGGAGGACCATTCCATCCGGGATATTTGTCCCCTGGGGGTATACCGATACCCCAGGGAGAGGCCCCTGGCTTCCTGCAGGATCATTCTTCCCGAATTGTCGTAGGAAAAGCGGAGGGTTCCCCCGGATCCGGTTGCCTCTTGGAGGTTTCCCATGGCGTCGTACCTATAGCTGAATGCTTCTCCCCGGTCCGATTCATCCCTGATCAGCCTTCCCGAGGGGTCGTACCGGAACCGCCGTATCTCCCCTTTAAAGCCGGACACCTGGGTGAGCCGATTATTTTGATAGGTATACTCCTTTCGAAGTCCCGCCCAATTGATTTCCGCGGCCGGGCAGCCCTTAGGATCATACTCCCACCGGTAGGAAGCTCCCGAGGGTGTCTGTTCCCTCACCAGCAGTCCGTCTCCGTCGGTATACTTTCGGGCGACCAGCTGTCCCTCCACCAGCGAAGAGGTGATGAGCAGGGGGCTTCCCTCCTCTTCGATTTGGTCATAGCTCCAGGTGAACCGGACCCCTGCGGGATCAATGTAAACCTCGGGCCTTCCCGCGGGGTCGTAATGATAAGTCCCCACGCCTCCCAAGGGGTCCCGAACCTCTGCCAGCCAGCCATCGGGATGATACCGATATTGCAAAACTCCTCCGGCGGGGTCGGTTGTGCGGATCACCCGCCCCTTGGGGTCGTAGTCTCTCCGGAACTCAAAACCCTGGGGATCCCGGCGGATTATCTCCCGGCCTAACCGGTCGAGCACCGTAACCCCCGGGTGTTTTCCCTGGCCGGTGTATTCCACCGTCTCAAAATCAGGATATACCCAGTGCTCTTCGGTCCCGTCGCAGCCGGTCCTGCGGGAAAGCCGGCCTTGACTATCGTAGCCGAAGGTCTCTTCGCCCCCCAGGGGATTACGACGGTAGATCAGTTCATCAGCGGCACCGTAACCGTGTCTTTCGATTTCCACCCCCCCGCCGTTTATCACCGCCCGGATTCTCCCGCGCCCGTCCCGTTCCATGGTAGTCACCACCCCATCCCGGTGCTGTTCGATCACCCGGCCCTCACGGTCAAACCGGAACAGGAGGTCTTCTCCGAAACCCGTTTTTTCTGCCACCTCACCGAAACCGTTGTAGCGCCAGCGGGTAATCCTTCCCCCGGGAGAGATCCGGCATATCAGCCTTTCCGTGTCGGCCTCGAAAAACTCCCAGGTGGTCCATAGCCCCTGATCCACCGTCTTAATTGTCTTGCCCGCCCCGGGAACGCCGGGCCCCGGATAGGTGAGGTTGTAGTAATACCGCCGAACCATCGCCTTCTCGGGAGCATCTCTCTGATACTGCCTATCTTCCGCCGGATCCCCCCCGGGATAATAACCGAATTCCCGGATTATTCCCGTCAAAATTTCCTCTTCCCTGATCTTACGGCCCGCCCTGTCGTAGGTAAACCGCCACGACTCAAACAACCCGCCTTGTCTGTTGAAGAGCCTGCGCTCCTGCATCCGTCCGAGACTGTCATAGGAAAGAGCGGTTAGTTCGCCCAGGGGGTTAAGAATCTCCCGGGGCCTATGACATAGATCATACCGGATTTTCCAGAGGCTTCCCCTCTGATCCCGGTGTTCGACCATATCTCCCCTGTTGTTGTAAACCCTTTGATCGATGAACCGTTGATTCATCTGATCGTAAACCCCCAACAACCTATCCTCCTGATCCCATTGATAACTATGATGAAGGACAAGGGTCTCATCATCGTACAGTCTCCTCTCTTCCAGCTTATCATCATCGGTCTTGAGGTATTCTTCTCTGCGGAGCCTCTCTTCTTCGCCCCCCCCGGGTTGATAGACCCGCAAGGTTTCGCTCCGGGAAACAAGAAATCCCCGGTGATCGTAGCCGTAGGAAACCGGATGCCCTTCGGCATCTTGATAAACGGATATAAGGCCGGAATCACCCCCGGTATGATACTGATAGTTTTGCTCCCCCCGGCTTCCGTCGGCGGTAAAATCCCAGAGACGCCGAGTCACCACCCGTCCTGCCTGGTCCCGGATATACTCGGTGGTTTTCGCCCTGCCCCGGGTGAATAACCGTTCTTCCTGGAGCAGCCCCTCCCGGTTGAACGTCCATTCCTCCTGGGTTACACCGTTTTTCATCCTCCCCGTTAAGTTTCCCCGGTCATCGTACCGGTAACCGAATATGTCGCCTCTCCTGTCCCGAAACAAAACCGGATGGCCTTCTTCACCGTATTCCCATTCCTCCCGGGAACCGTCGGAATAATCGACCCTTATAACCCTGAAACGGTCATCGAATTGATGGGTCTCCTCACCCTCCGGCCCGGTGTAGGTCCCCCGGGCCGCTTCAAAATCGTATCTGAATAGTTCCCGCCCCCCCTCTTCATCGATACCTTCGGATACCACCATTTTTCCGGTTCCCTCATCCCGCCGGTAGAGATACTGCCGGAAACTACCGTCTGGTTTGATCACCCGGGCGAGCAGGTTATCCTGATATTCATAGGCAATGGTGTTCTCCCATCCGTCTGCCACCGATAGGAGCAGGGGGCCTTCATACCGGTACGAACGGATGCGTCCCTGGGGAAACTGGATACTTTCCACCACCCCGTCCCGGGTGTTCAGCAGGATGGATCTGCCGTCATCGGTGGTCAGCTGTTTCAGTTCTCCCGTCTCCTGATGGTAGATATAGTTTATGCCCCGGCCGTTTTTATCCTCCCACCGGATGGGCCTCCCCCGGTGGTTATAGGTTTTTCTCGATCCATCGGTGAACCGGCGGATATACTGTCCCGAGGCCGTTAGGCTGAGGGAAAAACCCAGCCCGTCGGGTCCGGTAAGTCTGCTTCCCCGGGGATAGTGGTTGGAGATATCCGTTTCAGCCAGGGTTTCAAGATTTTCAAAGCGGGGCTCTTCATCGATACGGAACATCAAAGGCCGGCCTCCTTCGTCTATGAGGGTCACCGTACCGTTTCCTCCGTACGGATTGGCTTCCCCAGGATCCCCCGCCCCATTTAACCGCCGGTTGTTCCGGGAAAGTTCATGCTGATTTTCAAACACCCTCAGCGCCTCCTTCCACTCATGCTCAACCAGGTGGTTCAGATTGTTCACCGCCTCGGGGAAAAGGATTTCTCCCAGCTGATCACGCCGGGCGGTGAGAACCATAAGCGCCCCTTCCAGTTCCCCGGAGGTTTTGGTGAAGGCGGTGATGAGTCCATCAAAGAAGATTTTAAACTTTTCATGGGACGCCGCGGCCCGTTCACGCCGGAAGGATTCCAAAGCTTCATCACAGAGAGAGATTTTCTGGGCTAATTCATCCCTCTTTTTATCCAGCTCATCCAAGGTGGTCTTGCAAAGTAGATCCAAACCGTGAGCGGCTATCTCGGCTTCATCCCTGGCCTGGCTCTGCAGAACCACCAGGTCTTCACTCAAGGGGTTGTACCCCCGGAAAATGCGATCCTCCAGGCTCGACCGCCAGAGGGTTCCAAACAGTCCCGGTTCGGGGGCGCCTTGGCTCCGGTAAACCCGGCGGATGATGAACTCTATCTCCCCCACCGGAAGGGATCCTTCTTCCACGGTGGAAACATACTCTCCCGTGGCCAGACACACCGGATCGCCCGTCTCGGGAGATTCTCGGCGAGCCTTGGATTGGGCCAGGGCCTCCGTATTCTCGGAGATTATCTCTTCCTGCCTGGTTTCTTCTTCCCCGGCCAGATTTCGTCCCAGCACATGTTCTACCTCCGTCTCCAGCTTCAAAACCGCTTGATCGGCGGTCTTGACTCCCTGGGTTTCCCACTCATCGGCCTGATCTTCCAGCTCTTTCGCGTCTTCCAGAGGTTCATCGGAGAAACTGTCCGGCACGCTGTAGTATTCTGTGGCGTACTCCGCCGGGTAATATCCGCTGCAGGCGTAATTGTGGTTCAGCGGAACTTCCCGGGGATGGCCGGGGCAGCACCTAATGCCGTCCTCCTTCATACAGCAGATTCCGCAGTATTCCACCACCGTGGTGGTACAGCGGCAAGGCCTGGGCCGCCGGGGCCGAATTTCCACCGTTTCTTCCACTTGCCGCGCTCCGCACAACGATACGGCTAGCAGGATAAATACCAGACACATCTTCCTTTTCATCAGTATTCCTCCTCCCGGTAAAAAAGGTGCCAGAGCAGACCGGTCTCCTCGGTTTGGTGGGGGCACCAGAGAGAAGCTTCCACAAAGTCCAGGGAGAATCCCGCCGCCTTATCCCTGAAATAAGCGTCATGATGAACCTGGATATGCCCCGCATCTCCCAAAGGGACAAAATGAACCGCCAGCCCCCGGGCTTCGGGATTCCCCCGGGGAGCGGCGAAAGAGGCATAAACCGCCGATTTCACCACCGCCGCCAAGGCCGATTCCGGCCCTTCCAAGATCAATCCCAGCATGGCTAAATCGACATTCAAGTCGCCCGGAGTGGTATAGAAGTCCTCCACTTCCGTGAAAATCCTTTCCCGAAGACCGGTGAAATACCCTGGTCCCGCCGCGGTAGATTCATCCATCCTCCGTTGAACAAACCCGTTCAGCCCCGCCATGACTTCATCGATGCGGTTTAAATCCACCACCGAAAAAGTCGCTCCCCCGGTGGTCCCGTACTTCTGCGCAAAGGTAGCGGTGAGCAGGTCCGCCGTTTCCGGTGGGCGGGAGTCCCCGGTTAATCCCGCAAGGATTCCTTCATAATCCCACCCTTCGGCGGAAACTAATCCCTCCGATCCCGCCATAAAACGGGCGGCTCCCCGTAATTCATAAGCCACCTCAAGCAGCATGGCGCTGCAGGTATCGAATCCTATTATCTCCAGGGGCTCTCCCCGGAGGGCCGTGCCTAATTCGGCGGTATAGAGAAAATCGTTATCGCCGTCGTCAAACGAAACCGCCCGATAGCCGCCCCCTGTCCGGGCCTCATTCAGGAGACTATCGCCGCTGCGCCACCCGGTTCCGTGGCCCCAGAGGATCAGCATGCGGTACCGGGAGGGATAGTTTTCCCCGGCCCAGGTGAGAAATCCCGTCAACACCCCCGGCGACCCTAAGTTAAGCTCCTCATCCTCCCCCGCCGAAGTCAGCCCCAGGGCAGAGCAGTCCAGCCGGTCCGACACTACCGCATAGTTCATCCCCCCGGGGTCCTTACGTAGCCGGTAGAGCCGGGTTCCGGTCCAGTCTCCGTCCCCGGCATCGAACCCCTCCGAACGATCCAGAAGGATCAGCACCTCGCCTCCGGGGGGAGGCCCGGCGGCCTCCATCTCGTTAAGATCCTTCAGGGCCTGGGCTTCTAAATCGTTGTCTCCGTTCATGTAAACCAGAAGGCACCAGCCCCTTTCCCGGGTTTCCGGCAGTCCCCCTGTGAGGACCGTCCCGGATCCGCAGGAGACCGCGGCGATGACACAAAACAAAACCAAAGTGAGGTTCCTAGGCGGTCTCGTTCTTTCCCTAATTCCCATGTGTTTCTCCTTATTAGTCTCCGACGGAACCTAGGACGGCCACTCCATCCTCCATAATGAGATTCAGCCTCAGCCGATCGGCCCAGACAGATCCATCGGAAAAGCCTATCTCGGTGATACAGAACCTGGTCAGGGTGAGGGGTTCCGAGGGAATCCGGTTAAAAAGAGAATCAAGTACAATCCTGAAAGAAACCTCTTCTCCCGGAGGCAGGGATTGGCGGAACCGGGCCTTTACCCGGTTGCTTCCTATCCGGGGTTGGGGATATCCGGCGGTATCGTACAGATCAAAGTCCAGGTCGAGAAAGATGATTTCCCTTTCTCCTTGGTTAAAGACCGTCACATCTACAGCCCCTAGCCGGTATTCATCTCCCTCCCCGGATATCACCGTCAATCCCGTCACCAGGTAAGGGACGGGAGCAAGATCAAACATCCCGCAGGAGGCTAGTATCAAGAAGATGAACGGAGACAGCCGCTTCATGGATCAACCGCCCCCCTCTTTTGCAGAGGCAAGGGGAACCCCGTAGTCCTCATCTCTTCCAAGATCCTTCTTCCTTCTTCCACCCGGCCCTGCTTTGCCGCCGCCACGGCCTGCAGAAACAGGACTTCACCCCGGCGGGGGGCGATCTGAAACGCCTCGGCTATTAGTTCTTCCGCCAGGATCCAGCGGTCCTGATCAAGGGCTTCTTCTGCCTGAAGAAGCAGATCTTCCACGGATACCATCCGGGTGTAGAAAATGTGGGCGGGGTCGATCAAGCGTATGGCTCGGGTCAGGGTCCGGTAGCCCTTCCTGGTAAACCGGAGCCGGTGTTCTCCCCGGGGAAGCCGGGGCACCACAAACCGGCCGTTCAAGCCGGTGTGACTCTGAAACACCGCTTCCGCCGTTCCTGCCCGGAGCAGCTCCACCGAAACCCCCGGGCAGGGCCTGTTTCCCTGTTGATAGACCATCCCCACCAGGTCGGCGTTTTTAAACATCTTCGCATCGGCGGCTCTTGAGGGAGACCAAAGCGCACACCCCGCCGATATCAAGAGACACACCGCCGCCATCGGGGGCAGCGGAACCCGCTTTATCCTTGGCATGTTATAAACCTCCTAAAAAAAACGCTTCATCCCCCGCCTGAAGAATCCAGCCCCCTTCTCCGGGGCTCAAAGCCCAATCTCCCGAGCTTCCTCCGGGGGGTATTCGGCGGACCCGGCCGGTACGGCTGTCCAGGAAGAGGTAGGTGAGCCCCTGGGTTCCCGATTTTTCCACCCCCGACAGAATCAGCCAGGCCGGTACCGGAGCGTACCCTGCGGTAACCCCTAGACGTGCGGGGCTTCCCCGGGGGTCCTTTTCCTCCCGGGGATACCGTGTAAAGAGCATCTTTTCCAGGTACACCGCAGATGTCCCGTCCGAACCGGTTGTCCCGGATTCCACCCGGGGAATCCCCGGAGCCTGTGCCTGCCCCGCCACCAGGTCTAAAGTGAAGATGAGGTCCCCCCGTCTCAGGGAGAGATCCCTGAAACACCACCCGGGAAGGTGGCGGGGCAGGCCTTCAAGAAAACGCAGGATTCCCCCGGCGGGGCCTTGGGCTTGAATGATTAAATCACTGCCTTCCGGACGGTAGAGCCTTTTTAACCCGGTCAGTTCCATGCCGCTCTGACGCACCTGGTTTCTAATGGATTCCACCGCATCGGGCTCAGGCAGAATTTCAACAGGAGTCCATCCCTCGGGGAATCCCGATCCGGCTTCAACACCCCCCGGCTTTCCGGCCGGGTAAGGAGGGATCCGCCAGCTTCCCCAGGAAACGGCTTCTTTTTCCCGACGCAGGCTCTGCTTCCGGTACACCAAGGCCGCCCCGGCGTATTCGAGCACCAAAAACATCAAAAACCCAAGGAGTATTATTTTTTCCCGTCTATTCACCACCGTACCCCCCCGTCAGTGAGAGACTCACCAAGCCCGTATCGTGAAAACCGTCCCCCCCCGAGGGGTATTCGGAAAACTCAAACCCGGTTATTCCGGCATCGGCGGATAAACTATTTGTCAAGTCCTGAAAATCCATCCCCCAGAGACGTAGACGAAATTGTAATTTTCCCAGAGTAAAGATTTCTATTCCCAGGGGCTGAGAAGTCCGCCGCGAGAGATCCATAAGAAAGTTCCAAGGCTCTTCCAGTCCCAAGGGC
>CAYYNJ010000079.1:0-3250 GCA_964472775.1 uncultured Spirochaetaceae bacterium | reverse complement strand
TGGACCGCAGGGGGGAATCTTCCCTGCCGATGAAAGATCGTTCCCATTCCGCCGTCCGGGCCAGGCGTTCCCTCCGGTTTTCCTGGGCGTGAAGGAAGTCGCGGCGGTTGCTGATCACCCCCCGCCAGGGAGCCAGGACAAGCAGGACGGCCACGGAGAGGGCAAAGAGGACCATGACCGCCCGCCTCAAGAGGGCGAGCCGGACTTGGGAAGGCCGGGGAAACGCTTTTTTCACCAGGAAAAGCTGCTGATCCGATGCCCTGGCCTCCTCTCTCCCTTCCAGGGGAATAAAAGAGGCCTGGGGATCCCCTTCCTCGGTGATCCAGCATTCTTCCTTGATCCCGTCGGGGTGATAGACGGTCACACCGAGGGGAATGAGTAGGGGTAACTTATCTCCCAGGCTTCGCCGGATTCCCTGCAGGAGAGTTCGGTCCATCAAGGCGAAGCCTGTTTTCCCCCGGCGGGCATCCCACCAAAAAGACTCCAGATTGGATATCGGGCCGGGGTGATACCGCCTCATCACTTCATCCCTCCTTTCCTGAGGAAGCGCTCTCCACCAGGAAGGGCGGGATACGGTTCCCACAATCACATCCCTCTGCGAGAGAAGGGCACCACGGTATTTGTTTCGGGAGGGCCAAGGTTCTCCCCGGAGGGTGGTCATTTGGACCTGTCCCCGGAGGCACCGTATCAGGGGAAACGGCCCTTTCACAGCAGGGTCCCCATCATCTCAAAGAGGGGAAGGACCAATCCCGAGGCAAAAAGCAGCAGGAGCCCCCCGGCAAGACAGATCATCACCGGCTCGGCCCATGAGCTTAACCTCCGGCCCTGCCGCATTAACCTGTGCTCATACTCTCTTTGAAGAAGCTCTACCCCCCGGTTGAGTTCCCCGGTCATTTCGCTGAAGGAAAACCAGCGGTTGTAAGGTTCGGGAAACAATTTCTCGTTCAACAGTACCAGCCCCGCTGGCTCCCCTGCGGATAGAAGATCCATGATGCGCCGCTGCTTCCAACGGTTCAGGGCTCCGGAGAGACTCTCTCCGGCTTTTTCCAGGGCTTCGCTCAAGGGAACCCCCCGGTGTAGCAGCAGCGAAAGGGTGGTAATGTAGAGATAGAGTTCACGATCCCTGAAAATACCGGGGGTCAGCCGATCAATGAACCTATCGAGCCGGCCTGTCCGGTCTCCCGGCCGCTTTGTCCAGAGAAGAAAGAGGAGCACCGGTAAAGGAAACAGCCGCAGGAAGAGCTCTAGGGCATTCTTCGCCCCCAGCATCCGTTGCTTCAACAAATCCGCCGACGAAGAATCCGTCCCCGGCAGTGATTCAAAGAACACCAGCGCCCGGGGCAGCACCACCAGGGAAAAAAGAAGAGCCCCCGCCATCATCAGAACCATCAGAAATACCGGGTAAACCAGGGCATGGTGCAGGTTTTCTTTGTTCTTCATCCGCCGGTCCAGGTATTTTTCCAGTTCCTTGAGAGCGGTAACGATTCCCCCCGCTGCGCCGCCGCACCGGATCAGTCCGAGGTACTCCCGGTTCATGGGATAAAACGCCTGATCCATGAGCTGATAGAATGAGTCCCCCTGATTCACCTTCAAAGCCCAGTGCCGATAGAGCCGGCTCATCCTGGAGGACTTCTCGGTCTCCCCCAGAACATAAAGCGCCTCCTCCAGGGGAACTCCGCCTTCTAACAGAAACCCCAAGGACTGGACCAGACGATGCAGCTTCCCCTCGGATAATTTGATGTGCCGCTTCATTCCACCCCTCCCCGGCTTAATTCTGCCCGGGTGGTTATTCCCCTCGCCAGCTTCAACCGGGCCGCTTCCCTGAGGGTCACCCTCTCCTGGAGCCGCCAGAGCCGGTACCAGGAATCAAAATCCCCCGTCTCAAGAGGATTCCCAACACCGGGATTTTCAAAAACCGCCTCTCCCAGCACGATCCCGCCGGCATAACCGCTGCCTTCGCATCGGGAGCAGGTACCGGTTTCCCCTCCCTTCCCGGCGGGGGAGAAACCGCAGTCCGGACAGATTCGTCTCACCAGACGCTGAGAAAGAGCCCCTTTCAGAACAGGCGGTATCAGGTAGGGGGGGATCCCCATGTCGGCCAAACGCCGGGGAACCTCGTTTACCCCCCCGGCATGGAGAGAGGCCAGGACCAGATGCCCCGTCATGGCCGCACGGACCGCCAACCGGGCGGTTTCTTCGTCGCGGATCTCACCCACCATGATGACATCGGGATCCTGCCGGAGGATTTTGCCAAGAAGGCTGGCAAAGGTGAGCCCGATGGCAGGATTAACCTGGACCTGGATGATTCCCTTCAAAATCCGCTCCACCGGATCCTCCAGGGAGATAATTTTCAGTTCCTCCCGGGGCAGGGCACCCAAGAGGGCATGGAGGGTGGTGGTTTTTCCGCTCCCCGTCGGCCCTGTCACCAGGAAAAGCCCCTCCCGAAGCCTCAAAGCCCGCCGAAGAACCTCCTCCGCCTGGGGATGAAACCCCAGATCTTTCAGCTCCCAGGGTTTTCCCTCTTCTCCCAGCAACCGGAGAACCACCGATGGCCCCCCTTGGGAAACCAGCACGGAAACCCGGATATCTCGGTGACGATCCCCCAGGGTGAGTGAAAAGCGCCCTTCCTGGGGAAGCCTGTTTTCAAGCACATCCATTCCCGACAGAACCTTGATGCGGTTGCAAGCCCGTAGTATCTCCGGGCCTCCCACTTTTTCCGTGTGTTGAAGGACCCCGTCCCGGCGATACCGCACCACACCGAAGGGATCACCGGTTTCCACGTGGATATCCGAAGCCCCCTTTCTCATCCCTTGAAGAATCCACCCGTTAACCAGGTTTACCGCCGCCGCCTGCAGGGCCGCGGGAGGAATCGATTCTTCTCCTGAGACCGGGGGTCCGGATAAATCCGTCCCGGCCATGCCGGAACAGCGCCGCAGGAAGGAAGAAAGATCTTCGGAATCAACCCTGACCAAGCTGATATCCCAACCGGGGAAAAAGCGCTCCCAGAAAAGGGAGTTCCTCTCTTCTACCGCCTGTCCGATCCATATTCTCTTCCCCTCCTGCCTCAGCTTCACCGCCTGATACCTCTCGGCAAAGGCCAAACCGAATTGATCCTTCCCCCGGGGAAGGGGCTCATAGGCGGAAATCTCCCGGCAGGCCGGAAGTGCGATCTCACAGGGAAAAAAGGTATCCATATTTCTCATACAGTCTCTCCAGATTTTCTTTTTCTCCCCCCTCTCCCCGGGATTCC
>CAYYNJ010000078.1:0-11003 GCA_964472775.1 uncultured Spirochaetaceae bacterium | reverse complement strand
CCTCCATCCCAAGGACAGAAATGATCTGGACCAAGAGTTTACCCGGACCCTCGCCGCGGAGGCCGGGGTTTTTGAACACCGCTGCCGGATCATGGGAACCGGCGGCAACGCCCCCCGGCTGGTGGTTATCCGCTGCGACATTCACCGGGACGCCGGCGGCCGGGCCCTGGAAGCCATCGGGATCATCCAAGACATCACCGAACAGACCGCCGCCTCGGCGGAGCGGGACCGGCTGGCCTCCGCCATCGAACAGATTGACGAGATGGTCGTCATCATCGATCTGGATCAGAGGATCCTCTACGTGAACCCCGCTTTTGAAAAGGTAACCGGCTACAGCAGGGAGGAAGCCCTGGGACAGCCCGCGAGCATCCTGAAAAGCGGGGCCCATACCGAACAGTTTTACGATGCCGTCTGGGAAACCCTCAACCGGGAAGAACGCTGGAGCGGTCGGTTCATCAACCGGAAAAAAGACGGTACCCTCTACACCGATGAAACCACCATATCTCCCGTTTTTGATTCCCGGGGTGGTAAACTACGTGGAAATAAAAAGGGATATCACCGCCGACCTGGAGATGCAGGGACGGCTGGCGCAGTCGGATAAGGAAGAGTCCCTGGGCCGGCTGGCGGGAGGAATCGCCCACGATTTGAACAACCTTCTGGCGCCCATCCTGGGCTACAGTGAAATTCTCTCCTCTCAGGAAGAAATTCCTGCCCCCTTAATCAAGATGATCAGGAACATTCACCAGGCGGGAATCCGATCCCGCGACCTGGTCCGGCAGCTCCTCGCCTTCAGCAGAAAGCAGTCCCTGAATTTTCAATCCCTGGACCTGGAAAAAAGTTTGAACGAGTTTCTGCCGTTTCTCCGGCGGATTATCAGAGAAGATGTGGCCATCAAAATCGACGCCGCTCCAGCGGTGCCGCCGGTCAGGGCGGATAAGGGCCAGCTTGAGCAGGTTATCATGAATTTGGCGGTGAACGCCCAGGACGCCATGCCCGGGGGAGGGTCAATTTTACTTAACATATCCAAGGCCGCCGGGCCCCCCGCAGGCACCGGGGAGATTCACCAGGGAGAACCGGGAGAATTTGTGGTTCTATCCCTGACCGACACCGGCAGCGGTATGGATGAAGAAACCAGAAAGAAGGTTTTTGAACCGTTTTTCTCCACCAAGGGATCCCGGGGAAACGGCCTGGGCCTGGCCACGGTCTACGGAATAGTCAAACAACACGGGGGCATCATCGAAATGGACAGCCGTCCCGGAGAAGGAACCACCTTCACGATTTTTCTTCCCGCCGCAAAGGAAGAGCCCCGAGAGACCTCCGAAACCGGCTTCATTTCCGGGTCCTTAGAGAGGGGAACCGAAACCATATTAGTGGCGGAAGACAGTCCCCAGGTACGGGATTTAACTCGAACCATCCTGGAACAGAGCGGTTATACCGTGATATCCGCCGCTTCCGGTGAAGAGGCGCTGCAGCGGCTGGAGGAACGGGGGAACCGCATTGCCCTCCTCCTCACCGATGTGATCATGCCGGAAATGAACGGCCCCGAACTGTTCCGCCGGGCTCACCAGATCTATCCGGATCTAAAGGTGCTCTACATGTCGGGCTACACGGGAAACGCCATCCTTCAGCACGGATTCAGCGAAAAGGAGGTGCATCTCATCCAGAAACCCTTCACCCTCTCAACCCTGACCCACAAGGTCAGGGAGGTCCTGGACGGACATTAGCGCCGGGGTCAGCAAAAAAGCGGCGCCATGTCCCTCTTTTGCACCAATTCCGCCATCTCTTCTTCCGAAACAGGAGGAAGCAGCCCCTCGGAAAATTTCCGGGCGCTTTCCAACACCAGGGGCAGCAGATGGATGTCTCCCACGGAGTTCAGAAAGAGCTGCGGATCCGAAAGGATGTAGGACACCGCCCGGTCGATGTCACCGGAATCCTCCAGGGGCTGATACCAGGTAGCCCGGTTCTGCGAGCCCTCGGGCCAGGGTCTGCGGCAGAGCGATTTTATGGTCTGAACCGCCACCCCCCGGGAAGCACACACCGTCTTTAACTTAAGAAAATCAGCGGCATATTCTTTGTTGAGGCTCATAGGATAGTTCCACGGCAAGAGAACCGCATCGAAGGGATGCTCCTCCAGGCTCCGCAGATGAAACCGGGGCGCCTGCACCCCATGGCCTGTCACCCCCAGGAAGCGGACCACCCCCTGCTCCTGGGCCTGCCGGAACGCCTTAAGGGCCCCGTTTTCTCCCATGGCGGTCTGCCAGCCCGGCTCGTCCACCAGAACATGCATCTGCCAGAGGTCGATCACATCGGTCTGCAGCCGTTTCAACGAAGCCTCCAGCTCCCGCATGGCGCCGTCGTAGCTTCGCTCCTCGGTTTTAGTGGCCAAAAAAAACCGGCGGCGGTAGAACGCCATCCAGGGTCCCATCCGAAGTTCCGCCTCACCGTAGCTGGCGGCGGTATCCAGATGGTTGATGCCGTATTTGATAAGCATTTCCAGGGTTTGATCCGCCTCTTCCTGGGAAACCTTGCCTAGGGCGGCGGCCCCGAAAAGAATTCGGGTGCTGTTATGTCCCGTTGAACCAAAACCGTTTTTTTCAATCATACAGAACCTCCCCCTTCATTATAAGGTAAATTTTTAAAAAATGGTTGTGCCGGAACCTTTTTCGTCCTACCCTTAGGAAAGAGGAGAATCATCATGGGAGAAGACCAATTCGTTTCCCGGGCCCCCCGGCTGCCCCTGGATGTGGAGGTTAACTGCGGCGCCAAGGGAGCGGCTTACTCCAAAAATATCAGCGAAACGGGAATTGCCCTCCTATCCGATTATCCCTTGGAACAGGGAACATATATTCAAATGAAATTCACCCTGCCCGGGGAAGAGCTCCCGGTGAACGCCTACGGGAAGGTGGTCAGGTCCGCTCCCGTTTCGGACAACTATCATGAAAGCGGCATTGCCTTCTGGGATATCGAGGACGCAGACAAAAAACGGATCGAAGCGTACTTCGCCCAGCGCACCTGATGTCTCCGCCCCGCTTGGGAGATGTCAGCCCCGGGGCCGATCCACTTCGATAGCCTTGCCCTTGAAAAACTCCGAATACCCCACATCGGTTTTGAGAATGTGGTTCATCACCCAGTCCTGCAGAAAATCAAGAACCTCATTACTGAGGACCGCGGCGCCGCTTTCGAGATCACCATGGAGGGTCCGGGCTTTTTTCAAGAGAGCCTGGTGCTGCTCGATGTGACCCGCCGCTTCGGGATACCCGTATTTGCGGAAGTTCTTTTCTTCGGTGCCGAAGTGATAGTCGGTGTAGTCGATCAGCTCCTCCAGGGTGGTCTTGAGAACATCATCCCCCCGTCCCTCTTCCATGTTTACATAGAGCTTCTGGATCAGGTTGATGAGGATCTTATGCTGTTCGTCAAACTCAGGAACCTGGGTGCTGAGGTTCTGATTCCAGCTGACAAACTGATCGTACCCCAGGGTCATCAGCACTTCCACCACCTCTTCGGACTGATGGGTCAGCCGGTGAAACAGCTCGTCCGCTTCGGCGGTTTTACCCTCCGCCACCAAACCGGCGATCTGCCGGGCCGTCTGGTGAAGCTTATGCTGTTGAGACGAAAGAAGCCCGTATTTAGCCTCCGTCATGGACTCCCGGGCCTCATCGGTGACCATCCACCTCCCCAGATCCGTTTGATCAGGATCGATGATGATGCCGCCGTCCAGTTCCGCCTTCCCGTCGATCACCGCCCGGACCGTGGCTACCCAGTTAATATGGGAGAGGATCAGATTCGAGTAGTAGATCCGTCCCGCCGCCATGTCGCCGTCCCCCCCGGAGAGGCCGGAGTATTCAAAGTTCTGAATCCTCTCCATCACCTCTCCGAAAAGCCGGTTGAACACCAGAAAGGCGCTGGAGATTTTAGTCATCACCAGGTTGAGGTTCCGTAGATCCATGTCCAGGGACGCCATGGAACCGTCCAGATCGGTGGCCACCTGCTTGGTATTCTCCAGAATCTTGGTAATCTCGACCGAAGCCCACTGCATCTCTTCCATGCTCTTGGTGGTGGTTCGGCTGATGTTCTGAAGGTTTCGGGTGATGTCCACCACCTCCTGGGTCTCAGAGAAAACTTCGGCGGTTTGATCGTTGATGTGAGAAAAGGCTTTGCTGATATCCGACACCCCCGCCTCGATTTCATTAAAGGCTTGGCCGCTGGCCTCGCTGTGCCGGGAGGCCCTCTCTATCTGAGCGACCAGATCGGTCAAGGTATGGCTGATGACCCCGGCGTTCTCCGAGGTAGACTCGGCCAATTTCCGAATTTCCTCCGCCACCACCGCAAAGCCGCGGCCGGCGTCTCCGGCGTGGGCCGCTTCTATGGCGGCGTTCATGGAGAGGAGATTTGTGGTGGAGGCGATCTCGTTTATCACGGTGATAAGCCCCATCACATCATCAACTTTCTTCCGGATAGAATTGATTTCTCCGTCGGTGGCGGCGATCTTATCGTTGCCTGCGGCGGTGATGTCGACTAAACTCCTGACATTTTCGCTGCGCAGGGAGGCGGTGTCGGAAATTTCCCGGAGCCTCTCGTTCACCTTGGAAAAGGCCTCCCCCACCTGTTGGATATTGCGGTCCTGAATCAGGAGCTGTTCCTTCAGGCTTCCGATGGTGGCGTTGATTTCTTCCACCGCCGCCGATCCCTCGGAAATCTCCGCCGACAGCTTGTTGGAAACATCACTGTTTTTATGGGCGATGGAGACGGTGGAGGAACTATAAGCCACGGCCTTCTGGATATTCCGGGAGAGCCGGGCGCTGGATCTTTCCCCCTTCTGAATGATAAGCTGGGTGCCTCGGAAAAAATCCCGAACCCTGACCAGCACATCTAAAAAACGTTTAATCTGGACACCCACCTTTCCCCGGAGGGCGGGGTGCCTGGTTTCATTAAGTTTGCCCTGGGCATAGACATCGATCATCCTGGCCGCCACCGCCGGAACCCTCCCCGCCGAACTGAGTAGATAGATAATCACGATGAATTGAATCAGGGAAAACCCCGCCAGGATGAACAAAGCTAGAAACATAGGTGGTACTCCTTCCGAGCGATCCCCGCATTATCGGGTGTTTTGGTAACAAAAATCAAGAATGCTAAATTTTTTCATATATATGATTATTTTGAATACATTGAATCAGGAAGAATTCAAAAAAGGGCCGCCCCGAAGGACGGCCCCTAATACACAACAAAGGAGTCTCAGATTCTAATAAAAACGAAAGCCCTGGGTGAAGGGATACTCGGCGATCCCTTCTTTCTTTTCAAACTTTTTCTCTACTTTTTTGTGAAACGGTGTTACTCCGGCAAAGGGCAGGCAGTTATAAACTCGGAGTTCTTCTTTCTTTTTCATGGTGTCCCTCCTCAAATATTATCTATAGTTAATATAATTATCCTTACCTAACTTGTCAAGTATTTTTTGAAAAAAATCTTGTCGGTCCCGAAGGCACACTGATCAAGCGCCGGTGGGCTTATACCCAGCGGCGGGGGTCGTGTTCGACAAAAAAAGAGCGAAAATAAGAAAGAGACATGGGCTTGGCAAGGAGGAACCCCTGAATCTCGTCAACGCCCTGGGCCTGGAGCCACCGCAGCTGCTCCTGGTACTCCACCCCCTCCGCCACGGTTTTAAGCTCCAAGGCCTTGGCCATGTTGATGATGGCCAATACAAGATGGGTCATTTTTTTATCATGGGGAATCCCGCGGACGAACTTCCTATCTATCTTGAGGACATCCACATTCAGCTCCTGGAGATACTCCAAGTTAGAATACCCGGTTCCGAAATCATCCACCGCCACACTAATCCGGTGGCGGTGAAGCTCATCCATCTGGGTCTGAACCGCATCGGTGAGGTTGAGAAAAAAGCCTTCGGTCAATTCGAATTCAAACCGGCCGCAGTCTTCGAGCGGCCTGGTATAGGCGACAAATTCCTCCATCCGGTGGGCCTTAATGATGGTGGGAGAAATATTCACCGACAAGGTGTAGGGGTGAAGAGGATGACGGGGCTGTTCCGAGAAGAACCGGCAGTAATCGGCGGAGGCCCGGAAAACAAAGTGGGTTAAGTCGATGATGTGACTGCTTAATTCGGCGATGGGAATGAACTCGGTGGGAGATATGGAGCCGTAGTAGCGGCTGTCCCACCGGGTTAAAAGCTCCCCGCCCACCAAGGCTCCGTCGGAGAGATTCATCCGGGGCTGAATAAATACCGACAGCTCGTTCTTCTCGATGGCGCTGTTCATCATCTCCTGAATGGTGTTTTTCCGGATGATCTTCCCCGCCTTCTTCCCGCTGTAATGCATGATGGTGTCCACCTCGCCGTACTGGTCGTCATTCAGGGCCATCATCAGATTCGAAACCAACAGGGTCGGATTCCCGATATCCTCGGGATACTGGATACTCACCCCCCGGTAATTAACCTCCAAGGCGTCTTTTCCCAGGGATATCGGGGTTTTCATCAAGTCATGGATCTGCTCTTCCCGCTGGTCCCAAAAAGCCCGGTCCCGCTCGTCCCGGGAAAAACAGTGGATGAGAAATTTGGCGCCGGTCATCCTGTAGATCTGACAATCCGGCAGGCCCTGCAGGGCAAACCCAAGGCTGCGGAGGATTTCATTCCCCATGTCCAGGCCGTATTTGATGTTGAGGTCTTCAAAGCTCTGAATATCCAGAAGGATCTGGTGAAGGTGATACGAAAGCCCTTCATTTTCGGCGATGATTTTCCCGATATCTTTGATGAGTTTCTTGTTATTAGGGAGGTCGGTGACGGTGTCTTTGAAGGCCACCTGCTCCAAATCCTGGTAGGTCTTGGCCAGGGTTTCTTTCTCCCGCTCCAAAAGCCTGTTAATCTCCTCACTCTCCGCCAGGTTTTCTTTCAGATGGCCGAACAGGCTGTTCATGGCGGAGTGAACCGCTAGAAACAGCATGGCATAGGCTCCGGCGGGGGCGGCCCAGTTGGCTGGGTCCGAAGCCTTGAACTGCCGGGGATTATCCAGGGGGATGCGGCGGGAGGCATATAGATATATGAAAAACAAGGTCACCGCCGCAGTGACGGCAAAAACCGTCAATCCCGCCCGGGGGCTCACCAGGATGGAGGGGACGATGGCGGCCACAAAGAAAAAGAGAAACCCCAGGCCCCCGAAACCGTAAAACAGAAGCTCCGACAGACCGAGAATGCCCAACAGAATCGATAAGACTGCGACCCGTACCCGGTGGGGCAGGCTTTTCGCCAAGACAAGACCTATGTAGAGAACAAACAGGGGGATGTAGAAAAGAATGACCCGGAAGTAACTGCCGCTTTTTACCTCGCTGACCACCACCGTCGCCACGGCAAAAAAAGCCACCAAAAGCAGAACCTTTAAGAGCCGGGTAAATATCCGCATCTGAACCTTTTTGATGTCATCCATGGTGAGAATGATAACTAAAAATCAAAACAATAGCAAAACCGGAGGTATTTCTTTCAACAATGGTATGAGGATACCGACCCGATCCGGCCATGTTCATATTGTGTTCTTTGAATTTCCCCCTTATTTGAATTAGAATAGAGAGATAGCCTAAACCGCCTCGTTCCTGCGGAGGAAGGGGCGGCGGTTATAAGAATTTAGGAGGATAACATTTCATGAAGTACAGAAGATTCGGACAAACCGGTTGGGATGTGTCGGAAATTTCTCTGGGAACATGGCAGGTGGGCGGCCGCTGGGGCAGCGGTTTTGACAATAAACTGGCGGAGTCTATCATCAATGAGGCCATCGACGGGGGAGTAAACTTCATCGATACCGCCGATGTCTATGAAAACCGGCAAAGCGAAGCGGCGGTGGCGCGGGTGGTAAAATCACGGCGGGAAAACATCTACGTGGCCACCAAGTGCGGCAGGTTCATCGAACCCCATGTCAGCCAGGGGTACACCCCCGAGGTGCTTACCGGTTTTGTAGAAAAGAGCCTGAAGAACACGGGGTTTGATACCCTGGACCTGGTACAGCTTCACTGCCCGCCCACCGAAGTCTACTATCGGCCTGAGATATTTGAAACCTTTGAGAAACTGAAAGATCAAGGAAAGATCCGGCATCTGGGAGTCAGTGTCGAAAAGGTGGAAGAAGCCCTCAAGGCCATCGAGTATCCCAACGTGGTATCGGTTCAGATCATCTTTAATATTTTCCGGCAGAGGCCTTCGGACCTGTTTTTTCAGCGGGCCCAAGAAATGGATAAGGCCATCATTGTCCGGGTTCCCCTGGCCAGCGGTTTGTTAAGCGGAAAGTTTAATGAGAATACCGTTTTTGATAAAACCGACCACCGGAATTACAACCGGAACGGCGATGCCTTCGATAAAGGCGAGACCTTCGCCGGGGTGCCCTTCGAGGTAGGATTGGCGGCGGTAAGAGAACTGGAAAAGGTGCTTCCCGCCCCCCTGGCGGAATCGGCCCTACGCTGGATTTTGGGGAGCGGCGAAGTGTCCACGGTGATTCCCGGGGCTTCCCGGCCGGACCAGGTGGCTCCCAATCTTTCAGCCTCCCGGGACGGATCCCTAACCCCGGACGAGCAGATGGCGGTTCAGGATATCTACGAACAACTGATTAAACCCCACGTGCATCATCGCTGGTAGGGTCTTCCAACTCTTCGGTACTACGGACCTTTGGATGACTGCTCTCGCCGCAGCCCCGGCTAGAGCAGTCCCAGCGCTTCGAACCGCTCCGTCCAGAGCTGAAGGTTGAATCCGGAGATGGTATCCTCATCGCCCAAAATGATGAAGGGACAGATAGGATCTTTTCCGTACTTAGCCCGGATATAACCAACCACCTTCATTTTCTTTTCATCTTCCAAGGCGTCCAGGAAGGTGTAGGAATAGCTGAACTCCCGTTCATTTAGAAACTCCACAGCCGCCCGGAACTGTTTGCAGGAGGAGGATCCCAGGACGGTAATCTTCAAGGTTGGTTCTTCCCCCTCTACATCAACATATTCAAGATCATCCAGTATCCGCATTTTCCTACCCCCTTTACGGAAAAATCAAACCAGGCGTCCTCGAGAAGCTCCGATTCAGAGAAACACCTTAACTATATAAATATAATCATATTTATCAGAATCGTAAGGGTCCTATTAAAATCGATTTTCCCAGGGAAGTCAAATTTTTTCTGCCCCCTTGGCCGAAATATCACGGATCGGGCGGCTTAAAGAAAGGCGGGCTCCGGGGAACAGGTCACCGGGGAAGGAAAAGCTGCCGGATCACCGCCCCGCAGAGGGCGGCATCCCCCGCAGAATCACGGGATTCCTCCGGAACCGCCAGGGGCTCGGACCAGAGGACCGATCCATCCCCGTTATTCTTCAAAGCCAGCCGGTAGGAGCCGTCCTGCCCCTCCAAGTCCAACCGGTACCGGGGATCCTTGGAACCCGAGAGAAGGTTCACCCCGAGACGGCGCAGGATCCGTTTCTGCCGCTCCGTAAAGGCCCCCTCTGCGGCCAGAGAATAATCCAGCCCTTCCCTGATAAAGGCGCCGGGGTTGAGGCGGTAGAGGGCGTCCCGATGCTGCTGAACCAGAGGATCACCTTTTTCCCCCGTTCTGAGGAGAGCCACCAAAGCTTCCTCACGCTCCAGGGCTTCCCAACGGGGATCCAGTTCTTCCAGGGCCTGCCACAGCAGATCCCTATCCCCTCTGAGGCGGCCTTCTTCCAGCAGATAGCCGGCGGCGGCGGCGGGGGCTACCGTCACCTCGAAATCCCGGGCCCGCCCTAAAGCCTTCACCGCCAAGGCCGGGTAATCCTCCAGGGCCAGAAAGGCGGAAATATCGGCATCAAAACGGTTTTCTTCTTGACCGAAATCGGCCCCTATCTCCCAGGAAAGCCGCCGGTACAACCGCCGGTGGTACCACCCTTTCAGCCGGTAGGAGAGGGCCCGGAAAAATCCGGAAATCTTCTCCCGGCCTTCCCGGGGCCGGCGGCGTTCTTCTTCCGCCCGGGAAAGAAAAATGCGCCCTGTCAGGTCGTGAAGGTCCCGCTCGTGCCGCCGGGGATCGATCCCGAAATAGTACATCCAGGCATCATCCTTCCGGTTCCTCACCTCTTGGATGTGGGATTCCGCCGCCTCAAGCATCCCGAACCGCCAATACAGCTCCGCCAGGCTCATGAGCGAGAGGGGTGTATCATCCTGCTGGTAAGCCCGGGAGAAGGCATCCTCGGCACCGGCAAAATCCATCCGGGCCAGGGCCAGTTCCCCCAGGGAAATATGCCCCGACGGCCGGGAGGCCATTTCCAGCGACCGCCGGGTATTCTCCAAGGCTTCATCGAAATGATAGTAGCTCTGGTTCAGCAGGGCGAGGTTGTAATAGGCCACGGCGGCAAAGTAGGTCCAACCGGTGGCCAGGGCGGCATCGATGGACCGCTGGTAGTATTCCACCCCCAGGTCGTACCGGTAGAGGCCGGTGTAGATGGTGCCCATGGTCATCAAGAGCCCCGGATCTTCTCCGAACCGCTCTAAGGCATCCTTCAGGATCACTTCCCCCTTCTGAACCCGGAAGGTCTTGAAGTACATCCATCCCAAATCCCCCGCCGCTTCTATCTCATCGGGATACTCCGAAACCAGCCGCTCAAGTACCTCCACAGCCTCCCGGTTCATGTTCAGCCTCCCCAGAACCGTGGCCTTCCGGAATAGAATGTCGTAATCACCGGGAAGCAGGGCATCGGCCTTCTCGAACTGCTCTAGGGCCAGGTTGTAGAGCTCCTGATTATCGTAGAGATCCCCCCGCAGCAGGGGAATTTCCGGTGAATCGGGAAAAGCCTTTTCTCCCCGGTCAAGCAGGTCCAGGGCCTTTTGATAGAACTCGGTTTGGATCGCCTCCCGGGCCTGGTCGAGCAGTTCCGTCAGGGAAACCGATTCCTGGGCCGAAAGAAATCCCACGCAGGTAGACAAAACAAGGCTGAGAAGGCAACACGAAACTTTTATCACCGCGGAAGAAGTGGAAAAGCTCAAGGAACAGGACGTACTCGAAGTGGCC
>CAYYNJ010000077.1:1317-11038 GCA_964472775.1 uncultured Spirochaetaceae bacterium | reverse complement strand
AACCGCGGCGGCTTATCGATGAACGTTTTTAAGGTGGGGGTGGGAGCCATCACCGATCCGGCGGTATTTCGTTACTCCGCCGAAAAGATAAGAAAGAGGATTGTTGTTTCTGATCCGGTTGTTTCTTCCCGTTTGTTGTGGCAGGCCATGGAAGATGAAGGTGTGATGTTAAAGGTTCTTCTCTACCATGGTCCCCTTGAGGCCGCCCAAGCCATCCTGGCCTCCCGGCCTTCTTGGGACGTCGTTCTTGTGGGGCACGAACAGCGGCTCTCATCATTTACGGCTTCTCAGGGCCGGCAGTTCCTGGGCTCCCCCGGAGAGAACGGAAACCGGGTAGGGGTTCTGGAGGTGGAATTTCAAGGACAGCAGGTTGTCTCTCTGGAGAACCGTTTTCAATACTTCACCTATGGGGATGACCCCACCGATCCGCCCATCGATGCCTTGTTGCAAGAATACCGCCTTTCCATGATGGAAAAACTACGGCGGTGAGAGGTAAAATGAAAAAAGCCCTAGTATCATTATTTCTCATTGTAATTTTACCTGTTTTTATTTTCGCAGAAATTAAAATAGATCCTTACGAGTGGAACCTTGGTATTGTTTCCTCTGATCAGGTTTACCGAACTTCGATTGCGGTGAAAAACGAGGGCACCCAAGGGGTATCGGTCTCCCTCATGTCCACCTGTTCCTGTTTGACCGTTTCCGAGTCGGTATGGGAACTAAAACCCGGAGAGATCCGGTCGGTGGAACTGGCCTACGACACCGTTGATGATTGCGGTGATTTTGAGAAAATAATTATCGTCCGTACCAGCGATCCCTCCTTGTCAAAGGGTTTTTTTCCCGTTTACGGGCGGGTGGATGGTGAGCCCGAAGGTACCGGCCTCACTGCCCCCGCAAGCGACTATTCTTCTTATCCGGAAGAAAAAGGTACAGGTCTATTTGATTATTACTTTGACCCCGGCTGCCGGTCGTGCCACAAATTTCTTGAAGAGGATGTCCCGAGGCTGTCTGAGCGGCTGGGAGTAGAGATTCGCCTTAATCGTAAAGATATTAACCAGCCCTCAATTTACGAAGAATTGAAAACCCTGCTTGATTTAAGGGGTATCGCTTGGGATGCCGTTCCGGTGCTGGTCTCTTCAGGGGCGGTTCTTCAAGGCGACAAAGATATTTTAGATAATCTTGAGGCGGTGATTAAAGGAGATTGGGTTTCGGAAGAATCAGAAATAACCCCTGACAAGGAGATAAAGGGTTTCCTGGGTCTTCTTTTTGCCGTTCTCTTCGCAGGGTTTTTAGACGGTGTTAACCCCTGTGCTTTCACCACTTTGATATTTCTCATCTCCGCCCTTACCGTGGCGGGAAGGTCAAAAAGAGAGATTCTCTCTATCGGATTATTTTTTTCCCTGGCGGTTTACCTCACCTATTTCCTGGTGGGGGCCGGTTTTTTTTCTCTCATCAGGGCGGCGGGCAGCTTCAGCCTGGCCGCCCGGATCATCCGATGGGCTCTGATTCTGGTTTTGCTGATTTTCGGCATCCTTAGCCTGGTTGATTACGGACGGATTAGGCAGGGCCGTCCCGGTGAGATAATCCTTCAATTACCGGGGGCCATTAAAAAACGTATTCACGGAACCATCCGGACGAGGATGCGGTCGGCGGCGCTGATAGGAAGTTCGCTGGTTTTAGGTTTTCTCATATCTTTATTCGAATTGGGATGTACAGGTCAAATCTATTTTCCCACCTTAACCTATATGATTCAGCGGGAAGAGGGGATGGCGGGATGGTTTTTATTAGGGATATATAACCTGGCCTTTATTGTTCCCTTACTGGCTGTTTTCTTTTCTCTTTATATGGGTTATGGTTCTGAGAGACTAACCGCCGCTTTTCGAAATAAAATGGGGGTCATAAAGATACTTACGGCCCTTCTTTTTTTCAGTCTGGCAGCCCTTACCTTTTTCACTTAGGAGTTATTTTGTCTGACCAGTTTTTTAGTTTTTACGAAGTAGAAATTCATGAGAGACCCCTTAAAGATACCGTTTTCGTCGCCCTAGATTTTGAAACCACCGGGCTTTATCCCGCCGTGGATAGGGTTATCGAGGCCGGTCTGGTAAAGTTCACCCTGGATGGAGTTAAAGAAACCCTGGAGACCTTTGTGGATCCCGAACAATTTCTTCCCGCCGAAGCAAGCCGTATCAGCGGTATAACCGCCCAGGATTTGATGGGGGCTCCTAAGATGGGGGAGGTGTTTCCCCGAATGAAAGGTTTTTTAACCGACACGGTTCTCTTAGCCCATAACCTGAATTTCGATTATGGATTTTTGACGGCGGAAGCATCAAGGCTGGGAGAAGAGGTTTCTGTAAAGTGGGGCATAGATACGGTGGCTCTTTCAAAAACGGTTTTTAAGGGATTCCCCAGCTATTCCCTTCAGAATCTGGCGGCCAGCCTCGGCATCGATACCTTCCGGGCCCATAGGGCCCTAGACGATGCCAACCTCTGCCGGGAGCTCTTCTTTTCGTGTTTGAATCAAGTGGAGAATTATCCCGAGATGAGGGTGGAAGATTTTTGCCGCTTTTCTCAGACAAGATTCAGGAGTTAATAAATCCCATCGGATTGTTGTCCTGCTTTTTCTCTTTATCATAATATGCTAAGGTAACAGCCTATGAATTTAGAAGTATTTGTTTTAGGAACCGGCGGTATGATGCCTCTTCCCTCCCGGCACCTCACCTCGGTTCTTGTTCGGCGGGAGGGAGACCTCCTGTTGTTCGACTGCGGCGAGGGAACCCAGGTATCCCTGCGGAAATTGAATCTACGCTGGAAAAAAATCTCGGCTATTTTTATTTCTCACACCCATGCCGATCATGTTACAGGCCTGCCGGGAATTTTAATGTTGTCTTCGCAGGTGGATAGGGAGGAGCCTCTTACCATCATCGGTCCGCCGAAAATTAGGGAATACATTGAATCGAGCCGTCAGGTTCTGGATATGTATATTAACTATGAAATTATCATTAAGGAAGTGACCGAGCCCGGAATAGTCTATCGGGGCGAGGGATATCAGATCCGGAGTTTTCCCCTGAATCACACCAAGCCGTGCGTGGGATATGTCCTAGAGGAAGACGAGCGCCCCGGGATATTTCATCCTGAAAAAGCCGAAAAACTATCTGTGCCCCGGGGACCTCTCTGGGCCAAACTACAGCAGGGTGATACGGTGCAGAACAGCGAAGGCATCATGGTTGAACCGGCTCAGGTTCTCGGCCCTCTCCGGCCTGGGAGAAAGTTCGGTTTCATCACCGATACGGCCTACCTTCCCGAGGTTCATCGGGAGATTGCCAAAGCCGATCTGCTGATCTGTGAAGGGATGTTTACTTCGGATCTGGAAGAGGGGGCCCGGGAGAAGAAACATCTTACCGCCGCTCAAGCCGCCCGGATAGCCCGGGACGGTGAGGTCGAGCGGTTAGGGCTGATTCACTACAGCCCCCGCTATACCAAATGGGACCTCAAGCAGCTCCTTGATGAGGCTAAGAAAATTCACCCGGACAGCTTTCTGACTCAGGACGGTCAAGGCTTAGAGATTTCCCATAGAGATGAATGATTAAAAGTTTTTCTCTGAAATAACCTGGCGGAATTTCTTGGGGTCAACCCTGAAAAGGACGGTGGCATTGCCATTATCGGCCATCGATCTTTTCAAGGCACTCTCGCTTTCTTTAAAAAGCCTTTCACCGGTTAAAAGCCGGCCGTTACGGGAACTGATCCCCGCCTTAAACCGAAAACCTTGGGAAACTTCCCGGGCAAGCTCCGCTTCAAACTCTTCGAAACGGGAGGCAGCGGTATCAAGATCCATATTGGGCAGGATAACCGCCGCTCCCTTCTCTTTAAACTCAAAAAGAAGATCTTTATAACGAAAGGCCCTGAGCAGATGACGGGCCAGGTGGGTGCGGGAAAGCTCCTCCGGCCCCACAAGAAGGCCCAGGGTGAGGTCGTGATCAAAAGAAGCGGCGCGGTTAAGCTCCTGGTTTAGCTTATCTATCAGAAACCTCTCCCATACCAGGCCCGAAGGGGCGTATAGCTGGGGAGGATCGCAGGGAGTCCCTTCGTCCTCGGCATCGGGGGGAGCGGGGATTCCGCCGGTGGAGGGCAGCTTGCGGAGAAGCTCCTGGGCTGTCGGGGCGGACCCCGGAGAAGCCTTGCTCTTTTGTTGAGCCTCCTCGGCGGGGCGGTCCGGAGATTTCCTGTTTACCCCTTCTTCGGTAGAAACTTCTCTTGGGGAAGCCTGGGTTTGGGGGGTGATAAACTGAAGTCCCATGAGCAATATAAAAGAAGCCGAGGCTATAACTAAAAGCACGAATAGCTGGTTTATTCTCGCCGCCGGCAAGGTCCTTTTGTATAGCGCTTCCAGATAGAGGGGGGACGCCGGAGTCGAAAGGGGGTGCCGATAGCGAACAAGCGAAGAATCTTCGGAAGATAACCTTGCCTTCTTGGGTTCTTGATCATCCGCAGGAAAATCCGTGATTAATGTTTTTTCCCGGGCCGCCAGGTATCGGGTTCCTTCGGTGGGAGAAAATAGCTGAAGGGCCATGAGTTGGGGCGTTTTCTGAAAAATTTTCCGCAACATCATATAGTCCGAAGAAGATAAGGCCCCGCCTGATTCGTTTATTATATTCTCTGTGGAATCTACCACATAGCTGAAATGAGATTCGGCATAGTTATGGGATTCATCGGTAAAACGGAGAAATATGAAAACCAAACCCGCCGCCACAAATAATAGGAGTATACTTATTAGGGAGAAGAATAGCCAAATGGTCCTTTTACTCATGCCGATATTATAGACTGAATAAAAGAAGATTGGGTACTGAAAATTTTAAAAACTGACAAAGTGGAGGGTAATATGTTGATAAGAAAAAGGACTCTCAATGCCGGTTGGTATCCCAAGAATCCCGAAGAAGTCAAGAAAACCTTGGATGGCTGGACGAAAGAAAGCAGCAGAGGTGACGCCCTAGCCGCGGTGGTACCCCATGCGGGCTGGTATTTTTCGGGAAAACTGGCGTTTCAGACCCTGGGATCTTTAAGAAGAGACTTCGATGTGGTGGCTGTTTTAGGAGGACATCTCTCCCAAGACAGTCCTCTGCTCATCGCCGGAGAGGACGGATTTGAGGTTCCCGGAGGAGTCTTGAAAAATGATCTTGCTCTGGTAAAAGAGGTGAGAAAGGTTTTTAAGGCCGAAGAAGATTGGGATGCCGATAACGGTGTGGAGGTTCAGCTTCCGATAATCCATTATTTCTGGCCCGAATCAAAGGTGGTGTCCCTCAGGGTTCCTCCCACCGCCGCCGCCTCAGCCTTGGGCGAATTTTTATATCGCTGGTCCCAGTCTACAGGGGCCCAGCTAGGGGTGGTAGGTTCCACCGATCTCACCCATTATGGCCCTCATTACGGGTTCACCCCCCAGGGGATGGGGCCTTCCTCGGTGGTTTGGGCGGAGGAAACAAATGACGCTGAAATTATCCGGTTGTTATTATCCATGCAGGAAGAGCCGGCGGCGGAACACGCTAAAACGCACCGTTCCGCCTGTTCTATCGGAGCCGCCGTCGCCGCCATGGCCTTCGCCCGGGAAGCAGGGGTTAAAGAAGGCCGCCTGAAAGGGTACCAGAACAGTTACCATACCCAACCGGGATCTTCGTTTGTCGGTTATGCGGGAATTACTTATTCTTGAATGTATTTCCGCAGAAATTGACAAGACCAATCTAAAACTTCCCTCAATAGGCGCAGGTCTCCGATGCGGTCGGTGCCGGAGATTTTCCGAATCCTGGCTAAAGCGGGCAGAAGGGTGAGCCATAAACTTCGCTGTGCCGATGTGAGTGATTCGAGATAGGAGGCCACCGAAACAGCGGGCTCTGGAAGAGAACAAAGGTTGTGGTAGTAACCCTTCAAAAAGATATGCCAATCCTGATGACATCCGCCGGCCCCGAAAAAGAGTCTCTCCTCTGAACGGAGGTGAGGCGTGGCCGCATCCGGTAGATCCCAGTAGGGTGAATAGTTCTTAAAATCCAGTGAGAGCGAAGAGAGGAGGTTGATGAGTCTCTCCTGGTAATTTAATAAGGGCTGGGTGAAAAAACAGCTTTCTCCCTTGTTGCGGGAAGAAATGAGAGAGCTGTTTTTCTGTACAAAATCATAAAACCGGCTATCCGAGGGAGCTAAGCGGTGGCTGTTACTTTGAAAGAAAGGATAGATATAAGTACCGCGGCAGTAGCTCTTTCCCCGGGGATAACAGAAGTCGGCTCCCAAAAGATGCAGTTCCCTGGTTCCCAGGCGGGCGGCCAAAGATACCGCCGCATGGGTGACGTTTCCTCCTGAGGTGTCGATGGCGGGGAAATTCCTCCAATTATTACTGATGTAGAGTGATAAGGGGTGGCCGCTGGTAAAAAAAACGGGAGCATCAGTGAGCTTAGTGATAGTGGGGGGAGATGCTAAATCCAGCACCAGAGGGATGTCCCGGTCTAATCCGTTGAGAAAATGATAATAGGTGATATGCTGGCAGTCGATGGATATAATGGCATCCGGTTTAATATTCCGCTCCCTAAGCACATGATAAGAAGTATCCGTGGCTATGAGAAAAGCATCATGACGCAGGGCCGGGAGTCTATCAAGATCATTCTCAAGGCTTGGGCCGGCGGCGGTGATAATAGCCTTCTTTACCGAGGGGAGGATGGTGGTGGCATTCTGGGCGGTTTCAAGATTAATGATGGTATTTTTGAACCACCGGGATCCGAAAACCGACTGAACGGTAAAATCATCCGCCAGATGACTCAAACTCGATTTAACCGAGGTGAAGACCGAAGTAAAATAAGCCTTATCCCTCAACACCCTGCTCCGCAGCGGAATAACCTGAATGTTGCCGAAGAGGGCGGGAAAACAATGGGACACGAGGTAACGTTCTACCTCATTGACCGAAGCGCCTACCAAAAAATGAACCCGGGGATCTAAGAGAATACGATTAAAATCCCGCACCATGAGAAACGATTTTAAAGCAGAAAGTTTTGATTCAATTATGAGAATACCCGTAACATCGTCCCGGGTTAAGAAAGGTTCAATTTGAAAACCACCGCCGAATCCTAGAAAAATAAGATACCCTCCGGATTTGTATTCGGCGGCCAGGCGTTCACTCTCTTTTTCCGGGTTAAAAAGGGAATGGTAAGGGAAATTCCTCTCTTCCTGAACTTCAACGGGAACAAGGGACCCGTTCTTGGCGGGCTGCGATGTTATGCGGGTATCGGATTGTTCCCCCGATAAACGGGCCGCAAGCTTTGCTTCACGGCTTGCCAGGGCGAGAAGGTTGCGTTCCAGGGTAGTATTAATCATGATAGAAAATCCCGTTTAAACTCTTGAAGAATCATGACCGTGTCTGTTCTGAGGTCTTGGTATTCTTCGATGAATGCTGTTGAAGTCAAAGAATCTTTTTTCTTTAATAAAGCGATCAAACCGGGCAAGGATAAATAAGTGAAGAGATTATAAACGAGGGGCTGGGCTTTGAGGGCCTTTTCAAAACCGGAAGCGGGTAAATCTGCCTGTTCAAGGGAGTGAATGAAATGATTTAAGAGTTTTTCCACCCGGTCTATTTTAGTCTTTCTGGTTAGCGTACAAGGATCAGAATCATATTTACCGGTTACCGCGGGGGATGAAGAAAACAATTGAATTAATTCATCCCCCGAAAGGGGGTGAAATCCATTGATGGAAATATCCGAGGGATTCAGGCGGTAGAGAGAATCGGGGGCATCAACAAGAAACCGGTTTAACCATTCCGTGTAGGTTTGAAGTTGTAGGGACTGCCATCCGGAACCTTTCTTTTTACCCTGACTGACCACACGCTCATAGGCGTTTGTCAAAAGAGGCGAGGTTCTGTGAGATGATTGATGCATAAATGGCAAAAAACCATTCGGGAAAACGTGTTCGTGAATGTCATGGGACATGAGATCGAGTCCGCCGGTAATAAGCAAAGGGGGCCGAGAGAGAAAACCAAATTGAAGGGCCGCCGCTGCCACGGTTCCCGTGGAAGGAAGGGTAATAAATGGTTTTTCGAAGGTTTCCAAAAGGGCGGATTCGAAAAAGTGGCCCTGTGAGAAAAGCAGTACCGGCCGAGAGGTCTGTCCATATTCTAAAGAAGAAGAAAGCGGCATGGCCAGGGGGATAGGGGATCGCTCCGGGATTCTCAGGTGGTAGCGGGTATAAAAACCCGGATCGGTTTGAATAATAAGGTCGGGGATAATTCCTTGATCATGAAGGAAGAGTACCGCCGAGGGAAGGGACCAAAGGAGAAATTTTTCGCGGTATTTTTTTAAAACCTGCACATCCCGGGTTAATGAAAAACCCGAAGCGGCCAGTAATATCGGCTTATTTGTTATGAGAGAAAAAATGGAAGGGCAAGAAAGGGACAGAAAGTTTTTTATTGAATTTCTCAGCCATTTCTTACCAAAGCCCCCGGTGGTAAAAAGGGATGCCTTTCTTTCTCTGATGAACTGGGTAATGACCCGGGTATATTCCTCAGATCTGCAGTTAAAAACTTTTGCCGAAGGTGTCCAGCTTAACATGGTAAGGTGAATAAGATCGAGGTCGTTTAAATGCCAATTCAGAAAACCA
The DNA here is from genome assembly GCA_964472775.1 of uncultured Spirochaetaceae bacterium. Taxonomy (GTDB): domain Bacteria; phylum Spirochaetota; class Spirochaetia; order UBA9216; family UBA9216; genus CAYYNJ01. The sequence continues at coordinate 2,422 of CAYYNJ010000077.1, read as the reverse complement.
TGAAGGGTTAGTTCATTATCCGGATTCCATTGGAGTAAATCAGGCCATGGGGGCAAGGAAAAAGAGGGGTCATATGAAATATGAATAATCTTAATGCCGGGAAATCTTTTCAAGGTTTCCCGGTGAATATAACCCAGAGGATCACCGAGGATAACGGCTGTACGGGTTGGGGAAGTCAGTTGTGAATTGAGAAATTTCTCCACCTCTTTCAGGGGTGAATAAGAAGAGTGGAGAAGTACTCCGTTCCACTCTGCTGTGAGATTTCCGTCCTTGGCAAGAAAAGTTTTGAGCATGAATGTGCTTATAAGTAATCTCTCAAGATGGATGATTCCATCCCGTCATCGGGAATTCGCTTGATGGTGGCTTTTATTTTGGGAAAATAATCTTGATGGTGAAAAAATGACTGAATAGAAATTTGAATTTGATTAAGCAACAGGTTTTCTTTTAAAGGGGTTTTGCTAAACAGTTCAAGCAGGGCCCTTCCGTTGGCCAGGTCAAAAACTTCGCCGATACCTTGTATCATGGTGTTAAGGAGGGCAAGAATATCCTTTTTAATTCGGTAGGAATCCAAGCCCCGCTGCTGTTCTTCTAGAAACTGTATTATGGAGTTAATGTCAAAAAGGATAAAGGTAAGCCGTTCTGACTTGTTAAGGGCTTCTTGAATGTGACTGTCTACAATGTTGAGAATGGTCTCATTATCCTGAGAATGGGAGGACAAGGAAGTATTTAAAGAGGAACGTGAAGAAAAACGGGACCCTTCCAGGCTTTTACCGATGGTATCAGAAGCAAATCTTAAGTACTCCGGGAAAGCAGGATCAGAATTATAGGGTGAATCAAAAACAATAATTAAGCCGAAAAGCTGGTCTTCGAGGAAGATGGGAACTAATGTCAGAGACTCGGTAATATCAAATAATCGAATTGATAAGTATTCCCTGAAGAGTTCCTTTTTTTCATCTTCAATGAGTACAGGTTCTTTGGTGTCGGCAAAATAAGATTCCGATATTTTCCTTAATATACTCTATATTGTGGATCTGACGCACCGATGCGTTTACTGTCTTATCAAGATTTGCGGTCTCACAATTTACTACCCTGTTAACGCTATTTC
>CAYYNJ010000077.1:0-1307 GCA_964472775.1 uncultured Spirochaetaceae bacterium | reverse complement strand
CCTTTTTTTCATCTTCAATGAGTACAGGTTCTTTGGTGTCGGCAAAATAAGATTGTAAAAAATCCAGGGGAAACCGCAGCCTATGTTGAGATGTTTTATCCATGCCCTTGGAAACCCAAGGAGCAAACATGCGGCTGTCGTTATCCAAAAACATGAGGGTTCCCGCATTAACCATCAGGTGTTGACAGAATGCTTCAAAGAGTTCTGCGGGCATTTCGATTCCGTCGGTAATCAGACGAATGGCTGAAACAAACGATTCTTTATGAAAGCCTGTCAAACCTTGGTGAAGGGCATCGGAATCTGCAAGGAAGTTGAGGGTGCTAGGATCATCAAATTCTTCAATAACAATGGCCCCCGAGCCTTGAGCGGCTGCCGGGGGGATATTGCTGTTGCGCATTTCCTTCGCCCGGCCGAGTAGGCCGGTGGAGAAGGATGAATTATTAGGGCCGTTCAGAACTATTCCTCACTTAAACCAAGATCTTGAAAGAGTTTTTGATAGACCGCAAAATGTTCTGACCTGGCAAACTCTTCGATTTTGTCTTCCGGAAGGGCTTCTAAAAGCTTATCCATGTAAGAGAGAACAGAGATTATTTCACCTTTAAGGTCATCCGGTATGGCTGTCTTCCCAGAGCCGGTAGATGTTGAATCGGGAAGAGTGCTGCCCAGGTCTTCCAAGACGGGTTCGGAAGATTCCATTTCTTCGAAGACCACGTCGGAAAGCTGATCTAAATCAATATTTTCGTCGATGCTATCAAAATCCTCATCGGAAATGGCGTCTTCAATGTCGGAAAAATCATCCGGTTCTGGGGGGGGGACAATAGAATCCTCGTCGACTTCTTCGAGAGGCAGGTCGTCTTCGATTTCAAAATCAATGGGTTCGTCAACCGATAGGGTAGGTTCTAATTCTTCAGTACCTTCTGAAAATCCCGAATCAATGAGAAGGTCGTCTTCCGATACCTCGGCATTTTCTTCTTCTTCTTCTTCTTTTTCGATACTGAGATCCTCTGCAAGACTAAGTTCATCATCAAAACTGATATCTTCGTCTAAGGAAGCTTCTTCTTCAACAGTGAGGCCCTCGTCCAGGGAGATTTCTTCGTCCAAGGAGATTTCTTCGTCCAAGGAGAGATCTTCGTCCAAGGAGACTTCTTCGTCCAAGGAGACTTCTTCGTCCAAGGAGACTTCTTCGTCCAGGGAGACTTCTTCGTCCAGAGAAACTTCTTCGTCCAAGGAAAGATCTTCGTCCAAGGAGATTTCTTCGTCCAAGGAGATTTCTTCGTCCAAGGAGATTTCTTCGTCCAAGGAGATTT
>CAYYNJ010000076.1:0-11110 GCA_964472775.1 uncultured Spirochaetaceae bacterium | reverse complement strand
GGGACAGGAATAAGCAAAGCCTTATTTAGAGTCCCCGGGGCAAAACCCCCTCAAAGGCTCACTCCGGAAAAAGGAGGGCCGCTATTCTTTCAAAAACCTGGTCTTCCGATCCCGCACCGTCGATCCGGTGAATCTCCATGTCCGTGTGGGCAAAAAGCGTCAGGGCCGCTTCATAGTTGTCGCTGATCTTCTGCTGAATAGGAGACCCCTCGAACAGTTCTTCCATGTCCCGCTGGTGGCGCCGGTCCCGGCACACCTCCCAGGGAACGTCGATAAAAAAAAGCTTGGCCGGCAGGGGAAAGTCGTTCAGGTTAAGAACCGTGTCGAAACCGCAGCCCAGGGACTGATAGGCCAGGGAAGAAAAGATGTACCGGTCCGAAACCACCATCTCCCCCCGGGCGATCCTATCCTTAATCCCCGTTTCCGGGGCATAGAGATGTTCAAACCGGTCGGTGGAGAAGAGTCGGGCCAGAGTTTCCGGGGTAACCCGGTCTTCTTTTCTCAGGACCCGGCGGATCAGGCGGCCCACGGGGTTATCCGTGGGTTCCCAGGTGGCATGGAAAGGGATATTCCGGGCCGCCGCGGCAGATTCCAATTTCTTAAGCTGCGTGGTGGTACCGGATCCGTCCAGGCCCTCCAGGACGATAAAATTATTCCAGATGGGGGGGTTATCATTCATACTGCCGATATATTACCGGGGTTTTCCTCTTTTTTCCAGCGGGGAAGAGAAAGATTTTCTGTTAACTCCTGCCTCAAAGAGGGAAAGGAGAAGGGAGTTCTTCTTCTTTCTTGTAACGTTTTTTACTTTGAAGTATCTTATGGTTAGAGAAACAGTTAGGTCACCAGGTCCGGCCGGTTGAGGGGTTACTATTATCAGCAGGAAGAAAAGAATCTATATCACCGCTTCCCTATTAATCATTATTGTAACCTCTCTGATTTTCATTCCTGTGTACCGAAGGTACCGTGAACAGGTCCATCAGCTCCAACGGCAGGTCATGGTTAGGCTGGAGAGTTTCCTGGGCTTCGAAATAACCTATGGAAAAATTTCTCCCTCCCTGCTGCGGTACATCGAGGTGAGCGATCTTTCCCTGTCTTCCGAATCCGGTGAAGAGATTCTTTTTTTAAAGAGGATACGAATCCATTACCGGCTCAGGAAACTGTTCAGCGGGGCTCCCGTCGAAGCGGTCACCCGTATTTCCCTGGTCAATTCCCGAATCGGGATAGATCCGTCCCGGCAGAAAGAGCTGGAGGTGTTGTTCCGAAAAATCGCCGGCCCCGGGCCGGGTCAGCCTAGAGAAAGGGACCCTCTTTCCCTCAATATCAGCTTTTCCGGTAAGAATCTCAGCATCGAATATCAAACACCCCAGGGCTATTTTGAGGCTAAGCGGCTTTTTTTTACCGTCACCCCCGATAAAGAAAGCTATACCGTCGACCTCAGAGGAAGTGTCCGGGGTTCCCGCATGACTCTCCCGTATGTGAACCAGGCGGGCGGTGAAGTCCGTATCCAAGGCCGGGTGGGGCGGGATTTTGATTGGAGTGAAACCAGGATTCATACTAAGGGTTTTAGTTCAAACGTTATCGACTTTTCAAACCTTACGCTGCAGCTCCAGTACCGTGATGATGTGCTGGTTCTGAGAAAGGTTCAAGACCGGGTTCCTTTTGATCTGAGCCTTCTCTATCAGCGCAGCACCGGCCGTTTGGATTTTTCTTTCAGTGCCGAGGAATTCACCCCGGGAAGACAGTTTTTTCTTAAACCCGCCCTGGAAAGCTGGGGCTTTCTCACCTCCGCGGAATTAACCGGCACCGCCGACGGTTCGTTAGAGACCGGTACGGGCGACATTACATACCGATCGGCCCTGAAAATTCTTCTGCCCCGCAACCCCTGGTTTGATTTCCCCATCCAGGGCGATTTGACCTTGGAGGGCCACAATACCCTGATGCAGATAGAGCGGGTTTCCCTGAAGACTCCCCGGGGAACCTTGTTTTTTTCCGGCCGCGCCGATCTGGCGGAAGAAATTCCCTTCCCTCAAGGCACCCTCCAGATATCCCGATGGGAGGTTCCCGGGGGGGCCTTTTCTTCCCTGGTCTACCTCTCCCGGGGAACGGGAGGGGAGTATCTGCTTCGGGCTCCCTGGGCCAGTTATGGCAACCTGAGTTTTAAAAACATCTCCGCCGGCATGGAAGGGGATTTAACCGGATTCGAGTATACCGTGGAAGCTTCTTTCGCCGAAGAAGAGGGGGAAAACCGTATCACCCTTCAGGGAGATTATCACTCCGGCGAAGAGCGGTTCGTGCAGGGAGAACTGGAAGCCCGAGATTTCCCTCTGGGCGAGGTGATCTCCCGCTGGGCCGGTGAGTCCGGGAGTCCTTTTCCCGCGGAACTGGAGGGGCTTATCCTTAATACAAAAGCCTTCGTCTCCAGTGATTTCGTCCGTTATTCCTTTCTTACCCAGGGATTTCGCATCACCCGCCGGGACGTTCCCGGCGACTTTCTCTCGGCCTCGCTTTCAGGCAACGATTCCAGCCTCACCATCCGCCAGATGGCCGGGCGGTACGGCGATTTCGAAGCGGCTCTCACCGGCGCGGCGGAGTACCCTCCCGGTGCTCCGTTAACCTGGAACAGCCGGATAGAAACCTCCGGGAGGGTGTACCAGATCTCCGGATCCTACTTCAAGGATGAGTTTATCCGTCTTCAGGGGGACCACGGCCTTGAGGCCCTGGTGCTTTTTCAGCAAGACAGGGTTGAATTTCAAACCAGCCTAAATGAATTCCCCTTAACCTTCCGTGAGAAGGATTTGTTTCTGACCTTCGACAGCCAGGGGTATTGGGCTTCTGGGGCCGATTGGCTATTCAGGGCCGATAGGACCCGGTTAGAGGGGCTTTCATCCCTCTGGGGAGGAAGCGCCGACGATACACTGTCTTTTTCCGGGGCCGCCGCTCCTGATTTTGTCAGAATCATGAATATGGAATATTCCGACGGGTCCGCCTTGCTCAAAGGCAATGGAGAATTCCGTTACGACCTCCCGGCGCAAACCGCCAGCGGCTGGCTTCAGATGAACGACACTTCGGGCGAAGAATCTTTTACCTTAGTGACGGAGTACCGTGACAGCCTTTTAGACGGCAGTATGGATATTCTGGGCTTTCCCCTGGCCCGCATCGGGTTTGAGGCCTTGTCGGGCCGGCTGAACGGCAGGGCTCGTTTTGAAGGTCCCTGGGATGCGCCGGATCTCTTTTTTGAGATGGCCGTGGCGGACGGCGAATTCAATGAAACCCCCGTCTCTCTTTCAGGGGAGGTGGCGTTAAGGGGCAATACCTTGAGGGTTCTTCAATGGGATGCTTCCTACCTCAACCACGGCATTACCATCGACCAGGTAAGTTTCGACCTTCCCCGGGGGGTCATCACCGGCGGGGGCCGGATACAGGGAGCCTGGCAGGATGATCCCTATTCAGCCGATTTCCTTGTCGACATAACCACCGAACCCATTCAAGAACGCCGGGATGTTTTATCTTTTTTAAAAAGAGACTTTAAAGGTCAGGTGGGGTTGGAAAACATAACCATGTCGGGAAAAGATTCCCCCTCTTGGAAGATTGACATTGCCCAGAACGAGACGGTGCTGTCCTTGAAAGGAGGACCCCAGGAAGCCCTGGATCTTCGGTTCGCCAGAGAGGGGAGGTTCAGCCTCACCGTACTTGATAGTCTTCCCTTCAGTTTCCGTTCCTCCGGAACCCTGGTGAAGGGACGCATCGAGGCGGATTTTCAGGATATAAAACTCAAAGTGGAGGCCTTAAGCCGTCTTTTCACACTGCCCTTCATGAGGTTTTTAGAAGGCCGGGCGGTGGGGCAGCTGAGCCTTTCCGGGGTGATTAACGATCCCGACATCGAAGGATCGCTTTTTCTCACCGACATGGTTTTGAAGGTGAACGTGGTGAACGATTTAATCACCCTTCCCGAGGCCTTGATAGTGGCGGACCAGAAGGTTCTCTCCATGAAAGATGTGGTGGTAAACACCCCCGGGGGACAGGCCCTGTTTAGCGGAGAATTCACCCTGGACCACCTTTTGCCTTATAATTACGACCTTCATATCACCACCTTTGCCGAGCGGGATCTTCATCTGGGGTTGGATATCGCCGCCTTCGGGGTGGAAGGATCGGTGAAAGGCGGGATCAATATCTTCGGCACCATGGATGAGTTCGGTATCACCGGTGAGTTTGACATATACTCAGGGATCCTTACCCTGGATACCCGGGAATTGATGGAGGGCGTGAGTCATTCCTACGATATTTCCGTCGATCTGGTGTTCAACTTAAAGCAGAATAACCAGTTTTACTGGCCCAGCCGGAATTTTCCCATCCTGAAGGCGTATGCCGAGGGGGGGGAATCGCTGATTCTTAAACAGAATTCTTCCCGGGATGAGCTGGTGGTTCAAGGCGATGTGGCGGTTAAAGGGGGGGAAATCTTCTATTTCCGTAGAAATTTCTACCTCCAAGAGGGTATAATATCCTTCAATGAGACGGGCTATCGATTTGATCCTGTTTTAAACACCCGGGCCGTATTGAGGGAGGTGGACGATCAGGGAGAGCTTGTCCGAATCTATCTTATCGCCGAGAACATGAGATTCTCACAATTCAATCCCCGGTTTGAGTCGGATCCCTATAGGCTGGAGACGGAGATTCTGGCCATGCTGGGGGCTAACCTTTTTGAAAGCGGGAGTAATGAGGATCTTTTAGGAGATGCCATCCTGTTGACTTCCGACGTGGTAAGTCAGTTTGGGTTTGTACAGGGACTACAGGATTCCCTGCGGGAGATACTTAACTTAGACCTTTTTTCCCTCCGCACCCAAATTGTACCTAACCTCTTGATGGACCGGTTCTTTGCGGACAACAACGAATCGGCCTACGGGGCGGGAAACCTCTCCCGTTATCTTGACAACACCACCTTGTTTTTGGGAAAGTACTTCGGCAATGACTTTTTTCTTCAGGCCATGGTGCAAATGGATTATTATGGGAATCAGTATGATCCAAACTATCCCATTCCCGTATTCAATATCGATACAGAGATCGCCCTGGAGTGGAAATCTCCTTTGGCTTTAATACAGTTGAGCCTGTATCCGCAATTTTTTCGTGCCGATGAGCCGTGGTTAACATCCAGTTTGGGCTTGTCCTGGTCGTTTTCATATTAGAGTGTCAGGGGTAAACCCTGACTAAGTGTTTTAATAGGAGTATTTAATGCGCAAATCAGTCATCTTTTTCGTCATCATGGTGACACTTTTTTCGGCAGCCTTCGCCCAATCGGGCGGCTGGTATGAAAATAAGCCGGTGGTGGATATTACCTTCGAGGGTTTAAAGAACGTTAATCCTTCGGATTTAGAAGGGCTTAAGGTTCAGGTTCTGGGACGGAATTTTGATGAGAATCTTTTCCTCGATCTCCAGAGTAAGCTCTATGCGCTCAACTATTTTGAGAGTTTTGAAGCCTCCGCCCTTCCCGGCGACGATAACAACACCACGGTGATTCTTCATTTTGTCGTGGTGGAAAGGCCGCTGGTGGAGGGTATTGTTTACCGGGGGAACGCCAACCTTCGGGACCGTGCCCTGGAAGAGGTGGTCATATCAAAACCCGAAGACATCCTCAACAAATCCCGCATCCGAATGGATGCGGAGGCGATAAAAAGCCTCTACATCAGCGAAGGGTTTCCCGATGCCCAGGTAGAGGGGCTGGTGGAAACCCTAGAGGATTCGGGAAAAGTAAATATTGTTTTTGAAGTGGACGAAGGAAGCCAAACGAAGGTGAAAGAGATTCTCTTCTCCGGCAACTCCTTCGCTTCTTCCAGCACCCTGAAGAGGCTCTTAACCACGAAACAGCAGAGCCTTTTCAATGCGGGAACCTTCGAGGAAGGAAAGCTTCAGGAAGACCGGACGGCCATTTTGAATTACTACCATCAGCGCGGTTATGTTGATGCGGCGATTCTTGAAGTAACCAAGGACGGGGAAACCGATGAAGAAGGGAACAACCTCCTGACCCTGACTTTCTACATCGAAGAGGGGGTTCAATACACCTTTGCGGGGATTTCCTTTGAAGGCAACACCTTGTTTTCGCAGAGTGAACTTCAAGACAAGGTGCGGTCCGAGGTGGGGAAAATTCTGAACAAAAGCCGCCTGGAGGCAGATTTACTGCGGGTGGGAGACGTTTACTATAATGACGGTTATATCTTTAACCAGATTATCCCCGAAGAACAGAGGAACCGTGAAGAAAGGACCATCTCCTATATTATTCATATCCGCGAAGAGGGGCGGGCCCACATCGAAAATATCACCATCAAGGGGAATGTAAAAACGCAGGACTACGTGATCCTCCGGGAAATACCCCTGGAGGTGGGGGATGTGTTCAGCAAGGAAAAGATAATGACCGGCCTGAACAACCTGGCGAACCTGCGGTTCTTTGAAACCTTTGTCCCCGAGACCCCCCAGGGCAGTGCCCAAGGGCTGATGGACCTGGTAATCAACGTGGAGGAAGGGCGAACCACCGATATCAACTTCGGAGTCACTTTTACCATGGAAGCGGGGCAGTTTCCCCTGCTGGGATTCATAACCTGGACAGACCGCAATCTCATGGGTACGGGGCGTCAGTTAAGCGTAGGCTCGGAAGTTTCCGGCACCCAGCAGAACCTCAATTTTTCGTTCAAGGATGACTGGCTTTTCGGACGCCGCTGGTCCGGCGGGGTGGACTTTTCTATCAAGCACCGGCTGATCGAAGGGGCCCTGCAGGATGTTCTGGCGCCGGTCTTTTTCGGCACCAGTGAAGATAACGCCCAGATGGTTCCCGACCCCTTCTCGGGACAGTGGGTGAACCCCGATACCGGCGAACCCGCCACCGAGGCGGAAATCGCCGCCGGTACCGCGGTTACCGATTACTCCTACGCCATTGCCAACGGAGAATCCATCGATGAATCATACCTGATGGATTATGAAACCTACGAGTTCTCCCTGGGCGGCAGCACGGGTTACTCTTGGCACACCAATTATGGAAGGATCGGTTCGGGTACGGGTATGAGCACCGCCTTAAGTTATACCACCTACGACGATGCCATCTACCGGCCCTATAACCCGGATATCCGGAATGAGTTGGGAGATTGGAGTTTCATTAATAAATGGTGGGGCCGAATCTCCTTCGACACCCGGGATATCGTCTACAGCCCCAACAAAGGTTTTTTTCTGAGCCAGAGTCTCTCCTACACCGGGGGGCTTTTAGGCGGTTCGCGGCACTATAACAAATTAACTTCCATTGGCGAGGTGTTCTTTAAACTACTGGAGGTACCCGTTACCGATGCCTGGAACTTTAAAACCGTCCTGGCTCTGCACACTAACTTGTCTGTGGTGCTTCCTCAATGGCATTTTAACGACTCCGGAGACTGGGTGAAGGACACGGTGGCCACCACCAGCGATCTGCTCTACACTGACGGTATGATCACCGCCAAGGGCTGGCCGGTTCAGCAGGACGGTAAGGTTCTCTGGGATAACTGGGCCGAGCTCAGGATGCCGATCATCGCCGGTTATATTTCGTTTAATCACTTCTTTTCCGCCACCGCCCTCTTTGATGATACCGCGGGGATGAAGGACCTGGGATTTGATGATTTCCGTTACGGTTTCGGCTCGGGCCTTCAGATTGACATGCCCACCTTTCCCATGGGGTTCTATTTTGTTAAGAGATTCAGCGTAGCGGACAACCAGATTCAATGGCAGCCGGGGAATGCCTTCCGGCAGGCCGATGACCCCACGTCGGGACTTGACTTTGTCATCTCTTTCAGTTTCAGTTATTTTTAATATTCAGGAGATTTGAAATGCCCAGAAAAATTGTCTTGTTAATTTTTGTTATTCTACTCATATCATTTACCGCCGGAGCGGAGCAGCTGTCTAAAATCGGCATGGTTAATTTTTCCAAGATCATTGAAGATTACTTCGCCGAATCATCGGCTTGGCGGGAAATCGATGCCATGAGAAAACAGTACGAAGAAGGCAAGGATGCCATCCTGGAAGAGATCGATCAGATGCGGCTTCTCAAGGTAACCGCCCAGAACAACGGGGACGACCGGCAGGTGCTTCAGTTGGAAGAGCGGATCTATCAGAAGCAGGAATACCTAAAAGAATACCACAACATCTGGCAGAGCCGTATAAACGCCAAGGTCGAAACCGTATCGACTTCTTCCAGTTTTACCGCTGAAATCTATCAGGCCGTGAAGTTTGTAGCGGAAAGCAACGGGTATGCTGTGATCATGAGAACCCGGGATCCCGATGTCCTCTGGTACAACCAGGAAGTGGACATCACCAACCTGGTTCTTGAGCGGCTGCGGCGGCAGGCTGCCAGTACCCGTTAAGCCGATAGAATAACTCATGGCTGATACCACCCCGATGATGCGCCAGTGGAAGAGTCTTAAGCGGGAGCATCGGGATTCTATTTTGTTTTTCCGCCTCGGGGATTTTTACGAAATGTTTGAAGATGACGCCCGGGAAGTGAGCGGCATCCTCAATCTGACCCTCACCAAGCGGCACGGTATTCCCATGTGCGGAATACCGTACCATGCTTCCCACGGATACATCGGGCGGCTCCTTAAGGCGGGGAAAAAAATCGCCGTTTGCGAGCAGATATCCCTTCCTAAAGACGGCAAGGGCATCGCCGAGAGGAAGGTGGTGGAAATTATCACCCCGGGAACGGTGGTGGAAGAGGACTTTTTAGAAAGGGACCGCAACAACTACCTCCTCGCCTTGGGGAAATACCGAAACTTCTTAAGCTTAGCCTACATCGATCTTTCCACGGCGGAATTTACCCTGGCCGCCCTGGAGGGCGGGACTTCCCGGGGTGATTTAAAGAGGGAACTGCTCCGGCTTTCCCCTCGGGAAATTATCGTTCAGGAATCGCTTCTGGAAGATAAAAACTGCGGGGCTGTTCTTTCCGAGCTCAGTGATGTGGTGGTAAACCGGTATCCTGACTGGTCCTTCGACCTCAAGAGCTCTGCGGAACTTCTTAAAAAGCAGCTTAAAACCGCCAACCTCAAGGGCTTCGGCATCGAAGAGGACGATCCCGCCTTATTTGCCTGCGGTATTCTGCTGGAGTACCTGGGCGACACGTCCCAAAGCCTGCTCCCCCATGTGAAGAACGTTTTTCTTCACCGGGAAGAGAACTATTTGGGTTTGGATGAATCAAGCCTCAAGAATTTAGAGATCCTCACCAATCTGCAGGACGGTTCCCGCCGGTTCACCCTGCTTGATACTTTGAATGCCACCAAAACCTCCATGGGCTCCCGGAAGCTTCGTAATTGGCTGATACACCCCCTGCTGAACCCCGATGCCATCACCGCCCGGCAGGACAGGGTGGCTTATCTGTATCACAATCAGATTCAGTTAAACACCATCCGGGAAACCCTCCGGGGCCTTATGGATCTGGAAAGGCTTTCGTCCCGTATCGCCTTGGAAAAGGCCCACGCCAAAGACCTGGTGTCGGTACGGAACACCCTGGCGGGGGTGGAAGACCTGGTGGCTTCTCTCTCCGATTGGCAGGTCCGGGATCTTCTCTGGACCCGGTCTGAAGGGGAGGATAGGATCCTCTCGGAACTCCGGGATCTTCTGGACCGGGCCATCGACGAAGAGCCGTCTATTTTGCTCACCGAAGGCAATCTCATCCGTCAGGGTTTCCATGAGGAGCTGGATAACCTGAAGGAAATGAAGGAAAACAGCCAGAAAATCCTTCGGGAGTATTTAGAAGAAGAAAAAACCGGTACCGGAATTTCGTCTTTAAAGATTCGGTACAACAAGATAATTGGTTATTTTCTCGAGGTAACCAAGAGCAATCTGGCCCATGTGCCCTCTCACTTTATTCGGCGGCAGTCGCTGGTGGGAAACGAGAGGTTTACCACCGACCGGCTTATTGAACTGGAAACCAACCTGAACAGCGCCAGGGAGAAGGCGGTGGATCTGGAAAAAAGCATTTTCCTGGAGGTGCGGGGCCGGGTGAAAGAGCGTGTTTCCGACCTGCTTTCCGCCGCCGAGGCCTTGTCGGTGCTGGACTGCTATGCCTCCCTGGCCTATGTGGCGACCCGCAGCGGTTATGTGCGCCCCAAGGTCAACGCCGGTGCGGACCTCTACATCGTGGACGGCCGGCATCCCGTGGTGGAAGCCCACCTGCCCCAGGGGGAGTTCGTCCCCAACAGCCTGAACGCCGCCGTACCCGCCCGAACCTTCAGCTTCATCACAGGGCCCAATATGGCGGGAAAATCCACCTACCTGCGGCAAAATGCCCTGATCGTTCTCATGGCGCAGATAGGCTCCTTTGTTCCCGCCTCGGAGGCCCGGATAGGCTGTGTGGATAAGATTTTCTGCCGGGTGGGCGCCTCGGACAACCTGGCCCGGGGAGAATCCACCTTCCTGGTTGAGATGAATGAAACCGCCTTTATCTTGAGAACCGCCACGGAACGCAGCCTGATTATCATGGATGAAGTGGGACGGGGAACCAGTACCAACGACGGTCTTTCCATTGCCTGGGCCGTAACCGAATACCTGGTGAAACGGGTGAAAGCCAAAACCCTCTTTGCCACCCACTACCACGAGTTAACCCTCCTGAAGCTGAAGAGTATCCAGAATCTTTCTTTAGAGGTGGTGGAGAACCGGGGCGAGATTGTTTTCATGAAGAAAATCCAGGAAGGCCCCGCCGCCTCTTCCTACGGCATCCACGTGGCCCAATTGGCAGGACTTCCCGAGGAAGTCATCCGGGAAGCCCGCAGAATCCTTGATGAGCTGGAAGACCGGGAAGGGGAAGTGAAGCAAGCCCTGGTACAGAAGGGGGGCTTTTCCGGACCAGATAAAACCGTCGAGCAGGGTTCTCTCTTTTCTTCGGGAGAGCTGTTGGAAAAAGAAATTTTAGGCCTTGATCTGAACCGGATCACCCCCCTGGAGGCCCTCAATTTGGTCTCCCGCTGGCAAAAAAGCTTAACGAATAAATAGTCCGGGCTGGTTTGAATCGGAACGGCATAAGGGCTGTAAATTACCTTATGAGATTCTCTCTTTTTTCCGTCTTGCTCGATGTGCTTTTCCCCCGGTCCTGTCCTCTCTGCGGGGATCTCCG
>CAYYNJ010000075.1:321-11169 GCA_964472775.1 uncultured Spirochaetaceae bacterium | reverse complement strand
TAATCCAGTATATCGCCGCCGTGGTTACCACCATGATCTGCAGTTTCTTCATTTTTCTCATGTCCAAAAGAACCGCCTACGGCGACCAGATCCTGGCCCGGGTGCTGGGTTTCCGGGAGTTTATAGAAAAAGCCGAGAAGGACAGGCTGGAGAAGATGTTTGACTCCGATCCCCGGTACTATTTCCAAATCCTCCCCTACGCCCTGGTTCTGCGGCTCAGCTCCCAATGGGCTTCCCACTTCGCAGGTATGACCCTGGAGCCCCCGGACTGGTACCGAGGTTACCGGTATGACCGCTTCAACACCTGCGATTTTGACCGGCACTTCAACAGGAGTTTTTCCACCCTAAACAGCACCCTGCGCTCGGCCCCCTCATCCTCGGGCAGCAGCGGCAGCAGCGGCAGTTCGTCCTCCGGCGGTTTTTCCGGAGGAGGCTCCGGCGGCGGCGGCGGACATAGCTGGTGAGGGGCCCTCACCGCCGGGGCTGATGGTTGCGCCGGTTTTTCCGGGGAGAGAACCTTAATTGAGTACATAAACCACCCAGGTCGGTTTATAATAGGGGCAGCTTCAAACCAAGGTTGTCTCTATGGAAAGGATTCGTTTCGTCATTATCTATGTTCTCCTCAGCATCCTGAACGGTGTCGGCGTCTTGCACGCTGAAGTCATTGAAGTCCTTGCCTTTGAATATCCTCCCATTTACCAAAATGAGAAGGATCCGGGATTGAGTTGTGAGATAGTGATAGAAGCTTTTAAGGCCGTAGACCTGGAGGTAGAGCTTAGGTTCTTACCGGTGATGAGGATGATACGGAGGGTATCCGAGGGAGAAGCCCTTTGCGCCATCGGCGGAGCCATTCTTTTTAATGAACCGGATACCCTTAGAACGGTGGAAATATCTTCGGTGGTTCAATACGTGGTACAAACGTTTATCTATGACACAAGAAGATACCCGGAGGGGATCACCTATGGCCCATTGTCGGATATGAGGCCCTATGAAATCGGTGTCTTAAACGGAAGCGGTATTATGCGTTTTTTAGAACAGGCTTCCGGTCTCAAACTGCATCCCAATACGCACCATGAAGGAACGGTCAGGCAGCTAATCCAGGGGCGAGTAGATGTCTGGGCCATTGTCGATCTGACGGGGTTGATGTATTTAAAAAACCTCTTCCCCGCCGAAGCCGACCATTACCGCTTCACCGAACCCTACAATATCGGAGATGTTTCCCTTGTTTTCTCGAAGATACGGGATCCGGAAAACCGCTACAACACCCTGTTCAGGCAAGGTCTGGAAATCATCAAAAAAAACGGAACCTACCTGGAGATTATGGCGAAATACTACGGAGGAAAAGACAGAATAAACCCGCGCGCCCTCTCTTGGGATATGAGGGGAGGATTTGAACGGCCCTAACGGCGCTCCCTGGGTTTCTCGGCGATCAGGCGCCGGTTAACCCCACCATCACCTAAACAGCCCTTCAAACACCCGTCGCACCGGGCGGTTCATATCAGGGAAGGCCCGGTCCATGGTTTGTAAAACCTTCCCGCCGTCAATTTCAGAAAAATGCTCTTCCACGGGAAACTCATACAGTCCCTGTACATATTCGCCCACGGCGATGGTTCCCTCCGCCCATCCGCCCACCGCCACATCCCGGGCGGCGGCGTACCCCCCCAGGGCATAAATACCCGAAGCATAGCCTCCGGCGGAGAACCAGCCCAAAGCGACGCCCCCTAGGGCACCACCGCCGACGGCGATCCCCCCCAAGGCCAAAAGACCCACCGCCACAGAACCCAAAGCCAGCAGCCCCGCCGCCAAAACCCCGAGAGAGAAAACTCCGACCGAAACAACGCCCAGGGAAACCACCCCCGCCGACAAAAAACCCACGGCGATGATGCCCCGGGCGGGCTTCAGGCTTCTCTTGAGGCTCACATGTACCAGGGGTATACCCTTGATACAGCGGCGGCTCTTGTATTCAAATCCCAGGCCCAGGGTTCCCGACGGAACTCCGGCACCGCCGGCAGCGCCGTAATCTGCTCCCGCCTCTCGGGTCTCTGAAACAAGCTGGTCTAGGGAAATATCAAAGAGCCGGGCCATCTCCACCAGCTTAGCCATTTCGGGGGTGGTGTCTCCGGCTTCCCACTTGGATACGGTCTGACGGGTCACATTCAGGCGGTGACCCAGTTCTTCCTGGGACCAGCCCCGGCTTTTTCGCAGACGAATCAGGTTTTCTCTAAAATCCACAACGATCTCCTTGGAGTCAATCTGGCTGAATTATCCCGAGAACAGCCCGTTTAATCCACCAATTTTACCCGTCAATTTGTCAACCAAAGTTAACATACCCCGGCGAGTCCCGTATTATACCGTTTTGATAGTAGTAAAACGCTTCTAATCCGCCGGAAGCCCGGGGCTAAAATCCGCCGAGCCGCCGGAGAAAATCGAGCTGAACATCGAAGTGGAAGCTCCCCCCCCCTTCATGATTGTTATACCGATAGACCTTCATCTCTTTGGGCCCCTCCCAGGCATTGTAGGCTCCATATACCGTGGAGGGAGGGCAGATGGTATCCATGAGGCCCACGGAGAACAGGGCGGGCATGGCGGCATGGCGGGCAAAGTTCACCCCGTCGAAGTAGGAAAGGGTATGAAAAACCTGATCAACCCGGCCCCGGTGGGTGACACAGAACCGGCGGATCTCTCCGTAGGGGTCGGTATCCACCAGCCCCGCGGCGCGTTCAAAATCACAGAGAAACGGCACTTCCGGAAGGGCCGCCGCGGGAGGGAAAACCCCCTCGGGCCATCCGCAGAGGGCCGAGAGACCCGACACGGCCAGGGTCAGCCCTCCGCCCTGGCTGACCCCGGCGATAACGGTCCGCCGGGGATCGGCCCCGGGAGCCCCGGCCGCCGTTTCCAAGGCCCGTACCGCATCGGTGAAAAGCCGGCGGTAGTAGTAATCTTCCGGGGCCAATATGCCCCGGGTCATGAATCCCGGAATTTGAGGGCTCCCGTGCCCCCCGTCCAGATCCGGGGTATCCCCGGGAGACCATACCGACCCTTGACCGCGGGTGTCCAAAACCAGAATTCCGTACCCCGCGGCGGGAAATCGAAGGTGATCCACCGGAAGGCCTCGGCCTCCCCCGTACCCCACATACTGGACCACCACGGCCAGGTTCTCCCCTCCCCGGGGCCGGAGATACCAGGCCTTGATCCTCTGGCCGGCGAATCCGGAGAAGGTTACATCGTAAACATCCATCAGGGCAAAACCGGTTTTCATTGGTGAGAAAACCGCCTCCAGGGGATACCGTCGGGTCTCTTTCAGGGTCGAATTCCAGAACTCTGCAAAATCGGAGGGCTCCTGAACGTCCGAACAGTAGGCTTCCAGCTCTTTAAAAGGGAAATCGTAATAAGCCATCTAAATGCTCCCGGATGCCAGGGCGTGGCGGGGGTATTGATACAGGCTGGAGCGGCACCGGCCGCCCCAACATGAGAGATTCAAAATAACTACTTGTCCCCTTCCTCGGGGACAATACAGATAAAAGAAAAATCGGTTTCACCGGTATTTTTAAACTGGTGTTCCTCTCCCGCCTTAATATAAGCGGTGTCCCCGGGCTTCACGGCCCTATCCTCCCCATCCACCCGGAGGGTGCCGGTCCCCGATATAATGTAGTTAATGTGGGGCCACGGGTGGGTGTGAAAGGGAGTAAACCCTTCCTCCCCCAGGGTAAAAATCCGCATGGACCAGCCGGTCCATCCCTGGGCGGCACTTATGGCGCTGGTCTTAGTGACCGCCTGGGCGCCGGGCATATCGATTTTCACGGTTTTCATGTCTTCTTTCTTTAACAGGGGCATGGATGTCTCCTCCTATACAGATATTATCAAAAGGGTAAATTGTACCATAACGCCTCTCTCTAAATGGGGAGCGCTTTACTTAAAGTTGTACTTACAAAGATCGATGATGGTGAACCGGTTATCTACCCCGATCTTGTTGAAGATGTTGTAGAGATGTAGTTTAACGGTGGATTCGGCGATGTTGAGCCGTTCGGCAATCTCCCTATTACTGGCCTTATACACCGTCAAGGCCTCGATAACCCGTTCTTCGGCGGGGGAGATCTTCACCGCCTTTAGGTCATAGGGCTTTCGGCCTTCTTCCAGTTCCGCTATTTGCGCCGCCATCTTCTTATAGTTGGTCTGCAGGGAGAGGTTTTCTTTCTTCAGAAATTCCTGCTGCTTCAGGGTGTCCCGCCATATGATGAGGATGAGGATAATCAGAAATAAGGCATAGTAGAGGGTGTTGAGTCCGGCAAAGATCTTTTGGGGCTGATGGATCCGGGCGGATATCTGGGACAACACCGCAATGAACAGAATCATCAGGGTATTCTTTATCTTGGCATGCTTATCAAGAAAACCGTAGTTCCGCATCACCAGCCAGGCGGCCAAAAACATGGCGGGGCCGTAAAACTCCTGGTAAGACTGCATAATATTCGCCGTACCCATGGCGATGAAGGTAAGCACCTGCAGGGCCTTGAGGATCGGGCTTTCCACAAAAATGCTGATGATAAAAGGGACGGTACAGGCGAACACAAACGCCACAGAGATACTATAGAAAATGTAAATCAGATCGCCGGATCGAGACCTGTCGATGATATTGTTAATGACCACCAGGATACCAATGATACTGATCAAAAGACCAATTCTTTTTTGTACCGTACTGATGTATCTGTCCATCTTAAACTCCGCCTTTAGTTTTCCCAGACGCCGGTCAAGGCATCATCCACACTGAAGATGGCGGATATTTCCGGGGTTATGGATTTCTTAATACTAGTAATAAGTTTTTCTGAGATCTCCTGATAATTCCACTTCCCCTCGGCCACGGGATTGTACTTGCCTAGAGAATTATCTTTCTCTACATCCTTGTGGTAGTTGGAAACCATGCTGAGGGCCATCAGGTCCAGGCAGCACTGAACAACATCCCGGTTTCCCCCCATAAAATGGTTCAGAGGAAAGAGCCGGCGGTAAACATCAACATCGTCGTCGGGTTTGTGGAAGTAGATGTCCCGGATCGATTCATCCATGGACAAGAGGTAGACGGTCAGATTGGTAAAAGAGGTTTCCTCCGCCTTTTCACATTCCGCCAAAAAGGGCACCGAAGCCACGAGGCGGGCCATACGGCTCTTATGAAGCCACTCGGTTTTGGCGATTCCATAGTTTAACACCGCCCTGACCCGGCTGGATATTTTGTCCCACTGTTCTTTAGTCACCGCAATACTCCTCCGTCACAATTATAAATTCGTCACGTTTACCAATGGTACTTTCCGAGAATATAGATATAACGATTTTTTGATGGACTTTCACCGATATGTTCCATTAAGAGGTATTACCATTGAATTGTCAACCTTGATCTATCGGCAGCGGGAGGGGGGGCATAAAAAAACCACCCGGCCGTCGGCACCGCCGGGTGGTGTGCGAGCTATGCCCGCACGATGTATTGTTCCTTTTTACTTATTTTAATGCGCTTCTTTTGAAATCGTTTTCTTAACTCACAATTTATCATACGCCTTTCGGCAAAAAATACCATATAACTTTGGTATTAAAACGGCGGGTACCGGCCTTTCACCCTGCCTGGTGGCTCCAAAAAACAACCGCCCGGCGGTCTCCCTCACCGGGCGGTTATCATCCAGCTCCGTCAGGAGCGGCGTTTTTAAATTTTTCCTGATAGTATATTTTTACCTTTTTTTTCTTAGGTAAATGATACCAGGTTTACCCAGATAAACCATACAACGTAGGTATTAATCCGTGTTTAGCAGCGGCCGAACCGCCCGGGAGGCTCTAGGGCGAAATGATATCGGCGATTTCGAACCGGAACGGGTACCACCGGAAGGCCCTGATCAAACAGATTTTGCTCCTAGACTTTCTTTGCAAGGATGATTTTATGTTTCTTTTTGATAAAGCGTTTCACCTGTAAGCAACATGGGAAAAAGATAAGATTTTATCCATCCCGAGGACTCCGGGAAAGGAGCCGGAAATATGCCCCCTTGATCATCCCCCGGTTTTGGGTAATTCTGTGAACATGAGAACTCCATCACCTTTGCACCCCTATATACTCTTCCTCTCCCTCCTACTCCTGACAACCTCACCCGTGTTCGGTCAGTTCGGCGGAGGCGGCCGGCCCGGAGGAGGAGGCCCATTTGCCGTGGCCAGCCCCGCCCAGCCGGGCCGGGTTATCACGGTGGGAGGGCGGCTGCAGCCCCGGAATAAGATAGTCCACACCGTTCCCGTGGCGGGATACGTGGACGAAATCCTTGTTCAGGTAGGCGACAGGGTCACCGAGGGCCAAGCGCTGGCCCGTTTTACCCGCGGCGTGGTGGGTGAAACATTTCGGCCCGCCCTGCTGGAATCGCGACTGGCCGGGGTTGTTTCGGCGGTTCAGATCTACGACAAACAGGAAGTGGGGGCGGGCAACCCCGGAGTAACCATTCTGGACGACCGGAGTTTTCTGCTTGAAGCGGCCCTGAGCGACCGGGATGCCCAGGACCTTAGGTCCAAGGACGGAGCCGCCGTGACGGGGATAACACCGGAGGGACAATCCTACCCAGGCAAAATCCTGAGGCTCTCCCTGGAACCCGACTACACCACCGGGCTGTTCACCTTGACCATGGAGTTTCCCCGGGTTTCCGGGCTTTCTCTGGGGATGGTTCTTTTTATAGACCTTCCGATTCAGAAAGCCCAGGGGATCCTGGTGGAGACCCCGGCCTTGGTTTTATCCGGGGACCAGCCCTTTATCTGGCTTCTCGATGATGAAAACACCCTCATTCGCCAACCGCTGGTGACCGGGGAACCCCAGGGGGAAAGCACCTTGATCCTTCAAGGCCTTTCTGCCGGGGACAGGTACATACGGCAGCCCAGCGGCCGGGAAGAGGAGGGGATGAGCCTGAGAGACCTGATACAGGCTAACCTTAACAGCCGGCCTGCCGGCGGAGAAGGCTGATGCTGGACCTGATATTCCGGAAATCCACGGGCTTTCTGCTGCTGACCCTGCTTTTCACCGGAGCGGGCCTCCTGGTTCTGTTTAATCTGCCGGTGATGATGTACCCCCAGACCCGGCGCCCCCAGGTTCAGATAGACCTGAGGCATCCGGGAATCTCGGCGGTGGATTTCCAGGATCAGTATGCCGACCGGATAGAACCGAGGCTCCTCTCCCTCAATGATGTCGACCTCCTGGAGACCACCTACTCCACCGATTCCAGCCGGTTCAATTTGACCTTTGACTGGAACGTAGACAGCGATGCCGCCCGGGCCGAGGTGGAAAACCTCATGGTCAACGTCAACTCCACCCTCCCTTCGGAGATCAGGGATAATTACTCGGTCCGGTACCGGGAGGGTGAAAACGCCGGCTATTTAGTCATGGGGCTCAACTCCCCCTCCACCCCCCCCGAGAATCTCTACCAGATATTGAAAACAAGCCTGGAAACCCGGCTGAACCAGATCCAGGATGTGGAAGAGATCGGCTTCTACAATACCCGGCGCCTGGTGGCGGAGATTACCCTGGAGCAGGAAAAGATGCTGGCCTACGGCATCACCATCGCCGACGTAAACTCCGCCCTCTCATCGGGATTTCTTCCCCAGCCCCTGGGATCCATGAGCAACGATGACCAGCGGCTCAGCGTCCGTCTCGAAAGAGAAGGCCAGACCCTGGCGGAACTGCCGCGGCTGGAGATAAAAAAGATCGGCGGTTCCCGGGTTACCCTGGACGACATCGCCCGGCTGGACATCCGTCACACCCTGGCATCCCGGGTTTTCCTGGTGGAGGGAGCCCCGGCGGTACAGCTTTCCGCCACCCCCGTGGAGGGGGGCAACATCAACGCCATGACCGCGGAAATTCGGAACATCATCGAAGAGGCCCGAGACTCGGGGCTCATACCCGAGGATACCCGTTTTTCCCTCTATATCGACCCGGCCAAGTACATCAGAAAGTCGATCAACAATGTGATCCAGGCCGCCTTGATCGGCGGCGCCATGGCCATCCTGATCATCTTTCTCATCCTGGGGGAATGGAAGAATACCCTGCTCATCGCCGCATCCCTGCCGGTATCCCTCATCCTAAGCTTCCTCTTCATGGGAATCTTCGGCATCTCCCTCAATCTGATATCCTTGGGGGGGCTGGCCCTGGCGGTGGGGATGATCGTGGACTCCACCATCGTGGTCACCGAAAACATCCACCGGCACCGTCTGGAGAACCCCCACACGGGACCCTCCCGGATTCTGCACTGGCGTAAAACCATCATCGACTCGGTGGCCCAGGTCCGCTCACCGGTGATTGCCTCGACCCTCACATCGATCCTGGTATTTCTCCCCATCTCCTTCACCGCACCCCTGACCAACGCCATTTTGGGGGACCAGGCTAGGACCGTGGTTTTCGCCCTGTTTGTTTCGCTGGTGATTTCGTTGACCCTGGTACCCCTGGCGGCCTTCTATCTTTTCCGGGGCCACGGCCACCCGGGGAAAATGATGAAGTCCCTGGAGAAAAGAAGTGACGGCTTTATCCACCGGATTATCCGGGGCTATTCAGCCTCCCTGACATGGCTGCTGCACCGGAAAAGCCGGGCTTTTCTTTTTCTGCTTTTTTCCTTCGGCGCCTTAGCGGCATCGCTGATTTTTGTCTTCCCCCGGATTCCCAAAGAGATCATCTCGGTACCCACTTCGGACCGGGTGGTGGTCTTCTTCAGCAACCAGACCATCACCGATCCGGAAGAGCTCATGTACGGGGTCCTCCCGGAAATGGATGCCCGGATCGAAGAACTCCTGGGGGACCGGCTGGTGGAGAAATTTACCAATATATCCGGACGGTTCAACCAGACCTTTCTGGATCTGAAAAGCTCCCGGGACACCCCCGAGGTGATGGCCCTGCTGCAGAAAGAGTTCGTCTCCGAAGGGGATTGGTACTACAACATCATGGCCTGGGACCCCGCCGCCCTGCCCCTGCCCCGCAGTTTCGATTTTCAACTGAGCCTGTCCGGTCCCGATCCCGCAAAAAAGGTGGAGATTCTCAGCTCCATTCAAACCCTCTTAAACGAAGAGGAGTTGTACCGGGGAACCTTCACCCAGCCCTCCTCGTCGGTGATCACCCAGCTCAATTTAAAACCCCGGGAGGAGACCATCGGAGCCCTGCCTCCCTGGTCCGAAACAAGCC
This sequence comes from uncultured Spirochaetaceae bacterium, assembly GCA_964472775.1. Taxonomy (GTDB): domain Bacteria; phylum Spirochaetota; class Spirochaetia; order UBA9216; family UBA9216; genus CAYYNJ01. The sequence continues at coordinate 1,997 of CAYYNJ010000075.1, read as the reverse complement.
TGACGGGGCTGATCCGCCGGGTTCTTTCGGGAACATCGTCGGTTACCTTGAGCGACGGCCTTGAAGATGTGACGGTTTCGGCCCAGTACCCCGATGACCTGGTAAACAGCCGGGAGAAAATGGAAGCCTTCCTGGTCCCCTACCGGCAGAGTTTCGTACCCCTGAGGCACTTCTTTGATTTCAGCACCACCGAGGGGGTCTCCCAGGTTTACGCCGAAAACGGCGAGCCCGCCTTCCGGCTCTACGGTATGGCGGGATTCCGGGTCAGTGACGCCGAAAGGCTTCAGCTTCAGACCCGGGCGGAAGAGTCCCTTCGCCAGGTGCTGGAACTCCCTGAAGGGTATCATTACAGCTTCGACAATCCCCGTATCGAGATGGATCTGGCCATCCGGTCCCTCTTTATCGCCCTGGGCATATCGATCATCCTGATCTACATTCTTCTGGCGTTCCAGTTTAACTCCCTGGGCACCCCCCTGATCATCCTGGTTACCATCCCCTTGGGATTCATCGGCGTCATCCTTGCCCTTAAGGTTTTCAACTCCACCATGAACCTCAACTCGTTGCTGGGGACCATACTGCTGGGCGGTATCGTGGTGAACAACGCCATCATCCTGATCGATTTTTACCTCAAGAGCCGCCACGAGTATCCCGACGAAAAAACCGCCATTGTGGCGGTGGCGGGGATCCGGCTGCAGCCCATCATCATAACGACCCTGACCACCGTCTTCGGGATGCTTCCCCTGGCCATCGGCTTGGGGGAAGGATCCAATATTCTTCAGCCCCTGGGAATTGCCGTATCGGGAGGCTTGTCGGTCTCTACCCTCTTCGCGGTTTACGCCATCCCCTGTCTGCTGATTCTTACCCACCGGAAGAAACCGGCGGGACACCGCCACGCCCAGGAGGAACCCGAAACATGAAACATTATTCCCTCATACCAAAGCTGCTTTTCCTGGTTTTAGCCGCCTGGGGAATCCCGGCCCAGGAAGGAACCGCCGGGGATACGGCCCCCCCGCCTTCCGGGCCCCTCTCCTTTACCTTGGATGAGGCCTGGGAGCAGATGGCCGCCTCTCACCCGGAGTTGCAGCGCCTGATGATCGATCTGGCCGCCGCCCGGCGTGAGAGGGACAGCCGGGCTTCCTGGATTCCCGGAATCAGCCTGGGAGCGGGAATTTCCCGCAGCTCCAAGCTGATAAGCGGTTTCATTGATCAAGACACCGCCTGGTCAGAACCGGACCTCTGGACCTTTCGGGGATCCCTGGATCTGAGGTTCAACATTAATCCCACCCCCGCCCTGGAAAACCAGATCAAAACCCTGGAACTGGAACAGACCTTTCTTCAGGGAGAGACGGTGACCGAAGATCTTCGGGTTTCGTTAAAAAGACTCTTCCATCAGATTTTAGGAGGGGAAAAAACCATAGAAGTACAAGAACAGGCGGTGGCCTTAACGGCGGCCCGGCTGGAACAGATTGAGGCCCAGTACAACCGGGGCCTTCGGTCCGACCTGGACCTTCTCACCGCCCGGATCGCCGCGGCCCGGGACCTGCCGGCCCTGCAGAAAGCCCGGACGGACCAGGAAAAACGGTTTATGGTCTTCCGGGAATACCTGGGGCTCCCCGAAAACACCGGCATTAAACTCATACCGCCGGTAAAAGAACCGGAAGAGCAGCTTCCCGCCC
>CAYYNJ010000075.1:0-311 GCA_964472775.1 uncultured Spirochaetaceae bacterium | reverse complement strand
TTAGAAAGAGCCCTGGAGAACAGCCACACCTTCCGGGCGGCCCGGATACGGCTGGAACTGGCCCGGCTCAACCGGGACCTATCGGCCAAAAATCTCCGGGGCCCGTCCTCGGCATTGAACCTGGACATGAGCCTGGGAGCATCCGCCACCTTGGGAGACCTGACCGACCCGGCCACCCTGGGCACCAGAAATCTGCGGGACAGCCTCAGCCTGGGGCTCTCTTTCACCCTCCCCCTGGACCCGCACATCCGGGGATCTCCCGCCGACCTATCCTGGAAACGGCGAGAGGACGAGATCGAAAAACGCCGGTT
>CAYYNJ010000074.1:0-11235 GCA_964472775.1 uncultured Spirochaetaceae bacterium | reverse complement strand
GATATCGTTAAGCATTCCGTCCAGGCTGCTGATCAGTTTTATTGCTTCGGCGGTTTTACCCCGCTCCTTGGCTAAAAGTTTCACCTGACCACTCACCTCGGATACCTGGGGAGCCAGAGAGGTAATGGTTCCTTCGATCCCCTTGAGTCCGTCTTCCAGGTCTCGAAGGCGCTGAAAGTTACGGTCCACATCTTCGGTGGTAGATTCAATGACACCGCCCTTCTTTTCAAGCCGGTCGTATTTCTGCATCACCTCCGCCTCAAGCTCTTCCAGGGCGCGGATGCGGATTTGGACCTCCTGAAGGGAGTCGTGGGTGGTGGTCACCTGGTCAAGCTTAATGTCGATGGACTGGGAAAGGTTGATCAGCTTCTTGAAATCTCCTTCCATCTCTTCTATCCGCCGCTTTTCCGTGAGAAAACGGGCCAATTTGGAAGAAACTTCTTCGTTCATTTTCTTAATGGTGAGGAATTTTTTCTCCGCCTCTTTCACTTCCCGACTTTCGGCGGTGATCCGGGCAATTTCCACCTTCAGGTCTTCTATATGCTCCTGCAGGGCCATTTTGAGGGAATCGGCCCGATCGAAAATCTTGGTCTGGGCGATAAAACTCTTCTGCTGTTTATCGATTTCCTGGATGTTCACCGCCAGGGTATTATGGTGTTCTTCTATTTTCCCGAATAGCCGCTGCTGTACCGACTCGACCTTCTCCTTGATCTCCGTCGAAGCAGCCCGAAAATCCCGAAGCTTCTGCTCTATGGCCATTTCCAGGTCTTTACTCCGTTTCTGGAGATCCAGATAGAAGGAGTCGAAGGCGTCCCTTTGTTCCACAAAATCCTTGTTGATCCCCTCCACGGTACTGTCCGCATCGGATTTAAGCTGGTTGTACCGCTCCTCCACATCGGCGGAGATTTCTTTGAGCCGCTGCTGTGCCTGGGTCTGCCACACCGTTACATCCGACCGGGCCGCATCCATACCGGAGGTCAGGTCACGGAAGCCCTGGGTCATCTTCTCTTCCTGTTCCTTAACCCCCAGCTCCCATTCTCTCTCCCATCGCTTCAGGGTGCCCTCAAGACTAGTCTGATGCTCGGTGAACAGTTTCTCAAACTCCAACTGGCTGTTCTGCCGGATATCCTGAATCTGGCGCTTCAGATTCTCCTCCAGGCCGTCCAGAGATCGTTCCGATAAACCTATTCTCTCGTTGATGCGCTCTTGGTAACTGGTAACTTGATCTTCGTATTTTTCGTACTGCTGGAAAGTTCGGGTTTGAAGCTGGGTTAAACGGTCCCGCAGCTGATCCGCCAGTTCTTTGGCGGCCATTTCCCGTTCTCCCGCATGGTCCTCGCTCATCTGCACCAGATCGCGCTGGAGCCCTTCCTGCCACTCGGTAAACTGCTTTCGTATGCTTTCTTCCCGGTCCCGCAGATCTTTGAAGAAATCATCTTCGAAGACCTGCAGCTTTTCAGCCACATTGGCATATGCCTTAGCTTTAAGGTCTTCAAGGTCCTTCTCCAAGGCCCCCATATGCTGCTTCACCCCGTCTACCCGAAGGTGTACTTCTCCATTTTCTTTGTCTATCATCTGCAGGAGTTCTTCCCGGGCTGTACCGAACTCTTCCCTTACCCCCGCCACCATTCTGTCGATAGAATGCCGGAGGTTTTCATCCAGGGCGCTGATTTCATCACCCACCTGCTCAACCCGGGAGATCCGGTAGTTTATCTCTTCTTCGTAATTTCCGATCCGCTTCTCCAGCCCCCGGAGGCCCGTAGCGGCCTGCCCTTCAAGTTTCTTCAGGGAATCCTGGGAGAGGTTCTTTAAAGCGGAAAGGTCGCCCCTGGTGACATCCACAAAGGCTGTAAGCTCATCGCGGCGACGCTGTTGTTCCGCCTCCACCGAGCCTTCCACCTCGCTCATCCTGATATCGATGGCCTGGGAAATGTCGCCGAACTGGGCTTGGAGCTGCTGTGCTTCCTGATCAAACCGTTGATTAAGCTGTTGAGACTCAAGGGTGATCCGTTCGGCCCCGTCGGTCCGCCATTTTTCCAATTCGCCATTGAGTTTCTCGACCTCAATTTCCACATCCCGGGCGGAAAGGGCGATACGCGCCTTCTCTTCTTCGAAGAGCTTCTGCATATCCTTCTCCAGGCCCCGGGCTTGGCCGGAGATGTAGGTTTTAAGGTCGCCGAAAATTTCATCGCTGAGGGCCCGGCCTTTCAGGGCAGTCTCCTCCAAACCGGCACTGACGGACTCTTCTATATCACGGCCCTTCCGTGAGATCTCTTCCAGGCCCCGGCTGAAACCGGCTTTCATATCCTCTAATTTACGATCCGCTTCGGCCAGGTCTTCCGACAGGGTGGTTTCCCATCCGCGGCTCTTTTCCTCCATCGAGGCAATCCGGGCGGTGAGGGTTTCCTCCAGGGTTTCTCCCTCCTGACGGAGCTTCTCCTGGTAGGCGTAAAGTTTCTTAATCGATTCCTTGAGTCCCCCTTCAAAGGAAACTTTCAGTTCCTCCGCTTCCCGGCGGGTGGCTTCTAAAATTTCTTCGTGGCCCTGTTCCACCCGGGCCAAGGTTCGGGCATCCATCTCTTCCCAACGGGCATCGATGTCATCCAGCCGGCGGACAAACTCATCCACCTCTCCGGCGGCGGTTTTTATGCTGTCCTCCAGCTCTCCCGCCCGGCGTTCGGTCTCTTCCAGGGCATCGGCCCGGAGAGCCTCCAGTTCGCGGCTGTTGATGACCTGAAAATCATCCACGATGCCGGGAATGCGTTTTTCCAGGGTGTCCAGGCGGCCTTGCACCTCTTTGAGCCTTTTCCCCGTGGCATCCACGAAGGAGGATTCTTCCTGAAGCCGCTTCATATTCTCATCCACCTTGGTGGTGAGGTTCATGAGGTTTCCCACCGCCGTGTCGTATTCAGAGATGCGGTCGGCGATATGCTGTATCCCAGCGGCCCGGGATTCCAGATTCTCCTCAGCCCCGGTGATGCGTTTGAGGATTTCCCGGCCGGTCTTTTGGTGGACATCCAGTTCTACGGCGAGGTTTTTGAGCGCCACGGTTTTATCATCCACGTAGCGGTCCAGTTCTCCGGTGATTTTGTCGGTGTATCGGCGGATTTTTTCCAGTGACCGGTTATTCCGGTCCATTTGCCTATAAATGGCAAGGATTAGTATCACTATAATTAAAGTAATAATATTCCCTAACGAGAAAACCATTGTCCCCCTCCCAGGTAAAAACGTCGGATCTCGATAACAAGAAGACGAAATATTTTATTAAAGGTGGAATTTCAAAAATCTCTGATTTTTAAAATTCCCTCAGATGAAATTCTACCACGGATGACAGAAAAATACACCTCCCTATTTTCTTACAGGATGGGAATATTGTCAATTATATGCTTTAGGTATAAAAGATTACTCCGGCAGTAAGGTCATGATGTAATTTCTGAGGCGCCGGTAGTCGGTAAAACGGAAATCCGCCCCGGGATCCTTATCGGCGGTACCCAGAAAAGCGGTTTTCATTCCCACCTGAGAAGCCCCGCCGATATCGTACCGGGGGCTGTTTCCCACATAGAGAATTTCTTCGGGCGCCAATCCCAACCGTTCTGCCAGAGCTAAAAACGGTTCGGGCCTCGGCTTGAGATAGTTAACCTCCTCCGACGAGAAGGCGGTATCCCAGTAGTTAGCCAGTCCCAGGAAGGAAAGTTTGTTCTGGACGGGGAAGTCGGAAAGAACCCCCAGCTTCAGATCACCCCGGCCTTTCAGCTCATCCAAGAGCGATTTGACGTGGGGATACGGTTTTAGATAGCGGAAATCGGACTCCCAGTTCTGATAGAGCCGTTTCTCCACCAGAAGTCTGGTCTTTACGGGGTCGGTTTTCATGGATCGGGCAATCATCTCCGCCTGAAGAGCCCGGAAATTGGAGATGGTCTCCACCTTCCGGATCTCTTTGCGGATCCGGGAAAAGTGCCACACCAGCCGGGGGCTGCGGATCACACTGGGAAGGGAAAGCAGAAACATCTGCCTGTTGGGGTAGAGGGTTCCGTCGATGTCGAAACCAATGCCGCGTATTGCCAAACTATTCCACCTTGATGCGGATTATGATCCTCCCCTCTTCTTCCGCCTCCTTAGGGGCGGGCTGGAAGGTCCATCGGACCCTGAGAACCTTCATCAGTTCCTGGTCAAGAGAAGTATTACCCGATGAGTGAAGAATATGCAAGTCCTTGAGAATCCCGTCGGGGGTAACACTGAAACCCATCTCAACCTCCAGCTGGGTATTTTCCCCCTGCCGGAGGGCTTCCCGCAGTGTCTCATCTAGGGTAAAAACGGGAATAGGTTTGGCCCGGTCCGCCAGGGATCGGGAAGCGAAAAGAGAATCTTCCCCCAGGTTCACGATGATTTCTTCATTCTCTCCGGCGGCGGGTCCGGACCCCGGGGTTACGCCGGGTTGCCGGAGATCTGCCTGCGCCAGGGACTCATCGAGTCCGGTGAGGTCCAACGAGTCAGGAGGAGCCTCTCCGCCGGTCACGGCGGCCGACGAGTCTTGGGGTGTCACGGTGGCCACACCGGTGGTTTCCAAGCCCGCCCGGTTACTAAACTGTTGAGGCGCCACCTGGTCTTCACGGTCCACCGGCTCGGGGGCGGCCCGGCCGCCTGCGGAGGCGGTGTCGGTGACTCCGGCGAAAAGGTCGGCGTAGGCTCCCCCTGCGGGGGCGGCCGTTTCGGCGGGCCGGGGTGGTGAATCAGCCCGGGCCGGGGCCGCCGGGGAAGGAGCTGAGGCAGGAACTGGAGAGACTTCCGGCACGGATTCGGAAACCCGGGAAGCCACAGGAGATTCGGGCACCGGTTCCGGTTCAGAAACTGCGGGAACCGGCGGCTCTTCCAATTCCACCACCAGGGGGCCCAAATAGGGGGTATCCTCCCGGGTCCGGGACCAGTCGATATTCCCAACTAGAATAAACAAGAGGATGTGAAAGCCCATGGAAAGGAGGAAGGCGTAGAGAAGCCTGGATTTCTGGGTACTTTCGATCACCGGGGCAAATCTCCCTCCCGGGTCCGCAGGGCCACCCCGGAAAATCCATTGAGCCTGAGAATATCTAATACCTGTATCATAAGCCGGTACGAAACCGCATCATCCCCCTCTACCACGATCTGCTTGAGAGATTCCTTCTCCTGGTCGGAAAGGTCTCCCAGGGCGACGGAAAACTCCTCCAGGGTGTATTCCCGGCTGTTGAGAAAAAGCCGCTGATCCGGGAGTACCGTCACCACCATGGTGGACATGACCACCGGTTCCGCCGAAGAAGACTCGGGCAGCTGAAGGGCTATGCCGGGGGTCTGAATAAAGGTAGAAGAAAGCATGAAAAAAATGACCAACTGAAACACCACATCGATCATGGGGATCAGGTCAACCCCGGCGACCGGTTTGAGGCGCCGTTCAAACCGCATTTAACTAGCCCCCTTCACATAGAGGACCATGTCGTTCACCCGGTTCTCCAGATGAATTATCATATGGTTAACCTTGTTCACCAGATGGTTGTAGAAGATAATCGCCGGTATGGAAACGATCAAACCGGCGGCGGTGGTAAGCAAAGCCTCGGAAATTCCTCCCGCTAACATACTCGGATCACCCACGGCATTCATGGTTCCCAGGATACCGAAGGCCTTGATGTTACCCGTCACTGTTCCTAACAAACCCAGCAGGGGGCTGATGTGGGCGATGGTGCCTAAGGCAGAGAGATATCTCTCCAGGGCTGGGGTCTCCCGGTTGGCCGCACTGAGGATAGCTTCTTTCAGCTCCCCCTGTTCAAGCCGCCGATTTTCGATGCCCACCCTCATAATGTTCGCCAGGGGGGAAGCGCTGTTCTCACAGATGCTGATGGCTTCCTGGAAACGCCGCTCCTCCAAGGCGGCCCTGAGACGGTTGATAAACTTCTCCTCATCCAACCGAATCTTGCGGAAAAAGAGAAGCCGTTCCAGAATAATCACCGTGGCGGCCACGGATAGGACCAAGATGATCCCCATGATGATGCCGCCTTTCTCAAGTATTAAAAACATAGTTCCTCCGGTTTACAAAGATATACTGACGGAAAGAGACAGGGTCAACCCGGGGTTTGTCAAGTCGTCCCAGTAGAGCCTCCCCTCTTCCAAAAACGGCGAGAGCAGGTCTGAAAGCTCCAGCATGATCCGGCCTCCGGGGGTAATCCTATAGAACCCCTGACCGCTCACCACGGGATATTGGCCTGCCAGGGGGCTGTTCCCGGGATAGACCGCCCAAGAGCCTGAAAACCTGGCTCCCCAGGGCGGCAGGGCGGTTTTTTCGTTCAGCTGCTGATCCTGAATTTCCAGGGTCAGGGTCATAAGGTTATCGGGGAAGAGAAGCTGACGGTCCAGGAACACCCGGCCCTCCCACTCGCCAAAGACCGCCAGGTAACGGCTAAGGTCCCCCCGCCCCGCCAGGGCAAATCGAACAAGTTCAGCCGGCGCCTGTTCCAGTGCCCGCTCCCCCGTGGTTAAGGGAACCCCTGGCTGAATCATGTTTTCCCACCGGGCCCAGGTTAAACGCCCCTCCAGCCCCAGCCTTGCCCCGGGAGATGCGGTAAACGAAGCGGAGGCTTCCCACCCCGTCAGCGGTGCCGGCAGCACCACTCCCCCGGTACCGTCTTCAAAAGACAGCAGAGGAAATGCTTTTCTTAGCTGATCTACTTCGTAAGGCCGGTTTACCCGGCCACCTTGAAAAGCAAGGGCAAGGTCGGAACCCACAGGCCCCTCCAGTTTAACAAGGAAAGGGAATTCCGGATCTCCTTGGAAACTCCAGGAAATCCCCCCTTCTACATCGGCCTGCCATCCTTGGGGCAGCCTGGCGGAAAGTGCGGCCTTGGCGTTCCCGTGATGGCGAAGGCTCTCCCGATCGCCGGTGGCGGTAAGGCGGGCGTGTTGGTAACCCCATTGGGTAAACAGGGATAGCTTCTCCCATTCCCATCCCGCCTTCAATTCAGGCTGATAAGAGAGGATCTGATTGCTGTCTTCTGTTCCGCCGGATAACCAACGGTTGAGGGAGAACCCCTTTAGAGACAGCGACCAGAGACCGCCCTGGCCGAAACGGCGGCGGGCGACCCCTTCGCCCAGATAGCTGCGAAGGATCAGAGACTCATGGGCCGTAAGCCCCTGAAGACCCCATTCCCGTTCGCCGTAGCTGAGACGGCCGTCAGCCTCCACGGGGCCCTGGGAATGGGCAAAACTGCCTTCTAAAAGCTCTTCTCTTTGACTGAAACCTTCCCCGGCGGCGGCACCGGAGAACCCGTCCCGGCTTTCATGCAAAAAATGAAGGGAAAACCGCGGGTTGTCCTCCAGCCGGTGGATGGTTAGGTCTCCTAAGATATAGTTCCCGGGGCCCGCACCCAGTTTACCACTGGTAAAAATACTCTGCCTCACCGGACCCGCAGGGTCAATTTCCCGGCTCTCCCCCATACTAATCTGAAGATCTGTGGAAAAGGGAGAAAGCGAAAGGTCCTCCGGGCCGGGGAGGGGCATCTCCAGGGGCGGTAGGCCGTATTCCTCTTCGCCGGGCAGAGGAGCTTCGATTTGAACGAGAAGCTGATCCTCCAATTCAAGCAGAAAAGGAGGAAGTATTAGATCCGGAAGCTGTGGGGAGAGATCTTCCTGTGCCGATAGATTTAAGACAAAATAGAAGAAGAAAAGGAAAGAGACAAACCTTCCCCTGATGGTATTATTCAGCCGCATTATCTTCCTCCTGAAGGAGCCTTGAGCCTTCATCGGCCCAGGTAGTTTGGGGAAAATTATCTATCAACCTTTTTACAAGTGCCTCCACACCGCGCCGGTCTCCCCTCTGGTGGGCCACTTCGGCGGCCCGGAAAACAGCCATGGCCATGAGATCCCGGTCGTCGGGATTCATGGTGGCTGCCTCTAAAAAAACTCTCCCGGCTTGCTCAAGCTGTCCGCGTCTCTGATGATATTCCCCCATATAGTACTGGGCCCGGGCGGCCATGGCGGGGTCTTCTTCCTGGTAAAATAGTATTTCTTCCAACAGGAGCTTCGCTTCTTCGCGGGAAGAGCCCCCCTGATAGAGAAGAATCCTCGCCAGTTCCAGAACAAGTTCCCGGCCTTCCGGGTCTTCGGCCCCGCCGAGACTACCTATCTCAGCCCGCAGAGCCGCCACCTCCCGGCCCTCGCCGGCCAGGAGATAACGGAGCTCCTGGATCTTGGCGGCCGTTCCCAGGACCCGGGCTTCATCGGGCCGGTACTGCACCAGCCGGTTTAGAAGATTTAAAGCCTTGTTGTAGTCACCACGGTCTTGGTACACTTCGGCACTCTTCCAGAGGCTGCTCCCCCGAAAAGGACTGCCGGGAAATTCCTGATCTAATCTTTCCCACAAGAGAACCGCACCAAACGGTTCGCCCCCGTTCAGGGCCGCTTCCCCCCCCCAGTAATGAGCCGCGTCCGCATAATCCCCTTGGGGAAAGCTGCGCCGGTAAAGGTAGAAAGCCTCCTGGGCCCGGGGCCAGAGACCCGCCTCATGGTAAACCTCGGCACGGCGGAAAAGGGCTTCTTCCGCCAGACTGCCCCGGCCTTGAAACACCTTTAGAAACATATCCGCCCCTTCCTCTGCGTCCCCCCGGGCGGCAGCCACCCCCGCCAATTCAAAGAGAATATCCTCCTCCAGGGCAGAACCGGGAAAATCGGTCAGAAGGGAAGAAAGAACCTCTTCCGCCCGGGCCTCCTCTCCTTGAGACAGAAGGCTTCTCCCCCCCATAAGAAGGGACTGTACCACCTGCTCCCCCTCCCGGGGATAAGAGAGAAAAAAGGCCGATGAACCGGGGTAATCTTTAAGCTGGAAGGCGCTCCACCCGGCCAGATAGACGGCCTTTCCTAAGAGGGGCCGGGCCGCCCCAGAACTGGAATTTTCGATTCGGTTTATCAGACTCTCGAACTCGACCAAGGCCTGCTGATACCGTCCGGAGCGGTAAAGAGCCCAACCCCGATAGTAAAGCACATAGGGGTAAAGCTGGTCCCAACCGGCGGCCTTCAAATCCTGCTCTTGAAGTGTCCTGAGTTCTTCCAGAGCAGTAGAATACTTGCGCAGTGAAAGGGCGGAAAGGCCGCTCAGGTAAGATGCCAAGAGTCCCACATCGGGAGAAGACCCCTGAAATAATCCCTCTCTTTTTAATACGAGGGCTTCAGCCATGAGTTCTTCGTGAAAATCTCCTAAAAACAGGGCCCGCAACAGCTGCCGCCGTCCCGAAGGATCCCGGGGGGAAAGCCGGGAAAGTTCCCGCCAAGATTCCACCGCATCCGCATACCTGCCGGTCTGAAGGTAAAGGTTTCCCAACAACCGCAGCAGCCCCATGCGGTATTCCCCGCTCAGTCCCTCGGCGGCGGCACCGCCGCTCTGCAGAAGAGGTTCCAGCGCCGTCAAGGCCTCTCCCCCGTTCCCCAGCTGGTAATAGCAATAGCCGTGATAGTAACTGGCCAGGGCCCTGGTGGAAGAGAGGGGGAAACTCTGCTGTAAAGAAATCCAGACTTCCAAGGCTCCGATGTAATCTTCTTTCCTGGTCCTAAGCTCCCCCAGGGTAAAAAGCAATTCCGCCGATTCCTCCCCCCCTTGGCTGAGATACCCTTCAATCAGGTCTTCCGCCAGCCGGGACTCCCCCCGGCCCTGGGCGAGGCGTGACAAATACAGCACCGCCAAGGCGGGGGCAGGCTCATCGGGCTCTTTCAGGGCATACACCCTTCTGAGATAAAAGTCGCTTCGCTCCCGTTGTCCTTCCCGATAGAAGGCAATTCCTATCCTAAGCCAGAAATCCTTCAGTAAATCCGGCTCATCCTTGAGATCACGTTCCGCCCGGTGAAGAAGAAGTTCAAGCTCATCCACCTCTCCAGCCTTTAAGAGAATACCGAAAAGCCGCTGATAACTCACCGCCCCGATCTGTCCGGGAACCCTGGTCAGCTCCAAATAGAGCTCCTGTGCTTCGGGGCTGCCCTCCTCAAAGGCCGCTTCGGCCTTAAGAAAGCGGAGGTGGTCTTTCCAGGGAGGATCAAACAGGGCCATATCCCGGTCATCCAACAGCAGCCGCAGAGAACGGTACCGTTCCTGCTCCCGGTAGAGGTTACCCAGCAGAGTCAGTTCATATCCGCCGGGGGAAGGCTCCTTAAGTTGCACCAAGGTTTCCAGGGCCTCTGAAGCGGAATAGAGGTCCCCCCGGGCTTCTAGTGAGAGAGCCTTATAAAGGAGAGCTTCGTTCTGAAGGGAGGCAGGCGCTGCTTTGAGATACTGATCGAGAAAAACAACCGCGCCGGAATAATCCCGCCTACCATAAGCGGTTATTCCCCGCCAAAAAGGCAGGTCCCGGTAAAACTGGGTGGAGCGGTATCGATCCGCCACCAAACGGAATTCTCTCTCCGCACCGGCATAGTCTCCGCTTCGATAATAGATCTGCCCCATGCGGAAACGGGCATCTGCCGTATAGGTCGATAGTGGGCTGTCTTCGGCAATACTCTTGTAGTACTCCAAAGCCATGGCGTCCTCGGACCGTTTGAATCGTTCCTCCCCCAGCCTGAAAAGATCCCGGGGTGATTCCTGACCTGTCAAAGGGAAAAGGGCCAGAACCAAGGCCAGCAGAATTATCGGGTATTTCATACGGTTTAACTTATCTCCTCATGAATGAACTTTCAACTGTGGGGGAAAGTTACAGTTTTATAGGTGTTTTCTCTATTAAATGTAATGATAGAACGGCAAAAAGCCTAATGACCCCGTCAGTGGCGTTTGTGAGGGCCTATGAGACCTCTGGTCTCAAGACAAAACTAGGGGGGTAATTGCTTACCCAGTGTTTCGGACCGTGGATAAAAATTCCGGTTAAATTGAGCCTCCGCCGACTGTTACAGAATTGAACTTTTTACACCCCTATCTGGTTAAGCCAATTGACCATCCTACAAGGATTTGTTGTGATTTTTTATCCACGGTTGTGGACACTATCAATGGCTCAGGGCAGGAAAAAGGCGCCTTGCACCGGTATCCGCACCAGATGGGCAAAATCATCGGTATAGCGCGTCGCCAGCGACGTAAGGCTCGTCTCTTCGGTGGTCTCAAAAACGGCGGTTTGAAACCGGCCATCGCTGTCAAGGTAGGGGAAGAGCAGCGCCACATGGGTATGCTGCCGGATGGGGGGTTCGCTGCCGAAGGGCTGATTTACCGAGGCAAGGTAGAAATACCCCGGACTTTCCCGGTTTAAA
>CAYYNJ010000073.1:10940-11425 GCA_964472775.1 uncultured Spirochaetaceae bacterium | reverse complement strand
TATCTACCTGTAAAAGATTTACTATGATTTTTTATCCACGGTTGTGGACACTAACTATTGTTTTAGCCGTGTCCCCGGTGAGAAAAAGTAATTAAGGTGTTAGGTAGATTTATTTAACCGGGAGGACGTTTACGGAATCCGTGGAACAGCCGGGGCCGCCAATCTGATTTCCGGGCCAGGGCGGCGGGGTTTTCCGGCAAAGCCCGGACCCGGGGAAGCTGTACCCCGTACCGGTAGGCTAAAAGCCTCAGCCCCGTGGCCACCGACGCCCCCAGGGTCATTTGGAGCCCCGGAGGGGCCCCCGCTTTACCCGAGGCAAAGAGCGCCAGCCCCCCCGCCAGCACGATGGCCGCCAGCGTCAGGATCAACGCCATGCCCGAACGGGCTGCCGGGCGCAACGCCATCAGCCCTCCTTCGGAATCGCCGCAGCCTGGCGGGCCTGGCGCTTGGCCGTATCTGGAGCGGCGTGGAGGTGGACTCCTACA
>CAYYNJ010000073.1:6529-10930 GCA_964472775.1 uncultured Spirochaetaceae bacterium | reverse complement strand
GCGGCGGAGGCGTAGACGTCCCGGCTTATCACCAGGGGGATTTCTCTGACCAGCATATCCCGGATTAAACCTCCGCCGGTGGCGGTGAGACTGCCCGCCAGGCTGACTCCGACGATGCCCAGCCCGGCTTGATAGCCCTTCAAGGCCCCTACGGCGGTAAAGATGCCGAGACCCAGCGCATCGGCGGCCACAAAAAACTGCCAGCCCCGGGAAATCCGGGGAGCCGCGAAGAATACCAGCACCGCCGCGGCAAGGCAGACAAAAAAATAGGTCTCATTCTGCAGGGCCGAGACGGGAGTTTCCCCCAGAAGCATATCCCGGACCATGCCGCCGCCCATACCGGTGATGATCGCCAGCACCGCCACCCCAAGGATGTCCAGCTCGTACTTCACCGCCCGGAAGGCTCCGGATACGGCGAAGACGAAGGTGCCGAAAAGGTCGAGGATATAAACCGTCATTCCCACTCGATGGTGGCGGGAGGCTTGGAAGAGATATCGTAGACCACCCGTCCCACCTCTTTCACCGTGTTGGTGATGAGGCTGGAGATTTCCAGAAGATCCTGCATTTCAAAGGGATACACATCGGCGGTCATGCCGTCCCGGCTGATAATGGCCCTCAGCGCCACCACCCAGCCGTATTCCCGGGCATCCCCCGCCACTCCCACGGACCGTACCGGCAGCAGCACCGTAAAGGCCTGCCAGATTTTGTCGTAGAGGTTCCGTTTTTTCAGCTCCGAGATGAAAACCGCGTCGGCTTCCCGGAGGGTATCGCATTTCGCCCGGGTTACTTCTCCGGGGATCCGCACCGCCAGGCCCGGGCCGGGAAAGGGGTGGCGGCTCACGATGGACTCCAGGATGCCGATATTCCGGCCTAACTGGCGCACCTCGTCCTTATAGAGCCGCGCCAGGGGTTCGGTGATCAGCCCGGCCTTTCGTTTCGCCTCCACCAGGGGAGAGCGTACGTTATGGTGACTCTTTATCACCTGGGCCTTCTTCCCCACCCCCTTACCCGATTCGATCATATCGGTATAGAGAGTCCCCTGGGCCAGGAGATAGTCTCCGGTGAGCCGCCGGGCTATTTCGGTTTCCTGGACCTGGATGAACATGTCGCCGATGATGCGTCTTTTTTCCTCGGGATCTTCCACCCCCGCCAGGGCCGAAAGAAACCGTTCCTCCGCATTAATAAGATAGAGGTTGCGGGCTCCCAGCGATTTAAGGCTTTTTTCCACCTCCGCCGATTCATCCTTCCGCATCATCCCCGTATCGATGTACATCAGATGAACCTTCTCCGGGGGCAGCGCCTTCAACAGAAGCCCCCCCAGGACGGTGGAATCCACCCCGCCGGAGATAAGCAAAAGGACATTCCTGCCCTGGGCCTGTTCGGCCAGCTCCCGGCTTACTTCTTCCAGGTAGGCATCCATGTTCCAGTCTCGGGCGGCACCGCAGATGCGGCAGACAAAGTTCTCCAGCACCTGGTTTCCGTAATCACAGTGAGACACCTCGGGATGAAACTGAATGCCGTAGAGCCGCTTCTCCTGGTGACAGGCGGCGGCAATATGATGTTCCGACCGGGCTAAAAGGGTGAACCCTTCCGCCAGGGTTTCAATACTGTCGCCGTGGCTCATCCAGGAGGTATAATTCTCGGGAATCTGATGAAACAAATCCGAGGCGGCGGCGTACTGGATGCGGCTGCGGCCGAATTCTCTTTTCTCTAAAGATTCCACCCTCCCCCCGAAATCCCAGGTCATCCGTTGAAAACCGTAGCAGATGCCCAGGACGGGAAGGCCCGTGGCGTACCATCGAGGATCGGGTACGGGGGCATCATCCTGATAAACCGAAAAGGGCGAACCCGAAAAGATGATTCCCTTCACCTCTTCCAGCGCTTCGGGCCGGTAGGAGCTGTCCCCGGGGAGGATCTCGGTGTAGACTCCGATCTCCCGGATCCGGCGGGCGATGAGCTGGGTGGTTTGGCTGCCGAAATCGAGGATTAAGATTTTGTCCATAATTCCTTTCTTATAAAGGTTTCACTGCGGCGGTACCCCACCCCGATGACATCGACGCTGGTCTGACAGTAATCTTCGATGAATTCGATGTAGTCCCGGGCTTCCGCCGGCAGGGAGGCGTAATCCTTGCACTCTTTCAGGCTGGTTTTCCAGCCCGGGAAGGTCTGGGTCACCGGTACCGCCTTTTCCAGCACCTCCACGGAGGCGGGAAAATCGGTGATGATCTTTCCTGCGTATTCGTAGGCCACACAGGCGGTAACCTCGTCCAAATCGTCGTAAACGTCGATGTGGGTAAGAACCAGCGAATCGATGGCGTTCACCCGGCAGGCGTACTTCAGGGCTACCAGATCAAGATAACCGATCCTCCGGGGGCGCCCGGTGGTGACCCCGTATTCCCGGCCCAGTTCGCGGATGAGTCCCTCCCGGTCTCCGTCCCGCTCGGGGCTGAACTCCGAGGGGAAAGGGCCGTTTCCCACCCGGGTCGAGTAGGCTTTGAAGACCCCCAGCACCCGGTCCACTTCCCGGGGGCCTATCCCGCCGCCCAGAC
The DNA here is from genome assembly GCA_964472775.1 of uncultured Spirochaetaceae bacterium. GTDB lineage: Bacteria > Spirochaetota > Spirochaetia > UBA9216 > UBA9216 > CAYYNJ01. The sequence goes on along the minus strand of CAYYNJ010000073.1, from coordinate 8,381 downwards.
AGGCGCCGGCGGCGGCGGAGTACCCGGAAGAAACATAGGGGTAGGTGCCCCAATCTAAATCTAAGAGTACCCCCTGGGCTCCTTCAAGGAGGGTTCTTTTCCCCTTGTAGGGCTGCAGGAAGGAAATGAGGTCCACCATCATTTCTCTCAGCCGGCCCTTAAAGGGTTCCAGAAAGGTTCGGTAGCTTTCGGGCATCTTGGCCCAGAGGTTGGAATCAAAAATATCCACCAGCCTGATGCCGTCCCGGTGGGATTTATGGGCATAGGTGACGCCGATCCCCCGGCCGGTGGTTCCGATGGGGTTAAACCGCTTCTTTTCCAGCTGCTTATCCTCTTCCTTGTAGTCGGGTACCACCAGATGAGCCCTGTCGGAGATGAAAACCCGTCCCGTCCAATCCACCCCTTGTTCGGTCAGGGTGGCCAGCTCGGCGAACAAGGCTTCAGGATCAATGACCATGCCCGTTCCCAGAACCACCGCCTTCCCGGGGTAGATGATTCCCGAAGGGATGAGGTGCAGCTTGTAGGTTGCCTCTTCGGTAACGATGGTGTGTCCCGCATTGGCACCGCCGGAGAACCGGACAATCAGGTCCGCGTCTTCCGCAAGAAAATCAACGATCTTCCCCTTCCCTTCATCACCCCACTGGGCTCCGATAACAACAAGATTCATAGATCCTTCCTTGAATTAGTGAGAATAGTTGGGGGCCTCATGGGTAATCATGATGTCGTGAGCGTGACTCTCATGCAGACCGGCCGGCGAAATCTTAACAAATTTTTTGTATTGCCGCAATTCCTCCAGGTCTCGGCAGCCGCAGTAGAAAAGCCCCTTCCTCAGTCCCGTGGTGAGCTGATGAAGAAAAGGTTTCAATTCTCCCTTGTAGGGGACCCTTCCTTCGATGCCTTCGGGCACCGGGATGGCGCCCATGCACCCAATGCACCGGTACTGTTTGTACATCGTTCCGTCGCAGATTATTTCCCGGCCGGGAGCTTCCTTCAGCCCCGCCAGGAGGTTTCCCAGCATAACGCTGGAAGCGCCGGCGCAGATGGCCTTGGTGATGTCTCCGGAGAACTTAATGCCTCCGTCGGCGATGACGGGAATGTTGCTTTTAGCCGCTTCCTCGGCGCACCAAAGGACGGCGGAAAACTGGGGGACCCCGATGCCCGAGATCACCCGGGTGGTACAGATGGAACCGGGGCCGATTCCCACCTTTACCGCATCGGCTCCGGCGTCGATGAGCCGCCGGGTACCTTCGGCGGTGGCCACATTACCTCCGATCACCAGCACGTCCCACCGTTTCTTAATGTCCTTCACGGCGTTGACCACGCTGGCCGAATCGCCGTGGGCCGTGTCGAGAACCACGAAGTCGACCCGGCTTTCGGTCAGCAGGGGAAGCCTGACCTGGTAATCTTGGGGGCTGATGGCGGCGCCGACGATGAGCCGGCCCTGCTTGTCCAGGGCGGCCCGGGGGAAGGCTTCCTGCTTTTCCAGGTCCTTCACCGTAATGAGGCCGGTAACCCTGCCTTCATCATCTACCACGGGTATCTTTTCGATGCGGTGTTCGTCAAAAAGCGCCTGAGCCTCTTCGGGGCTGATGGTGGGAGGGGCGCTCACCGGGTCGGCGGTCATCATGTCTTTCACCTTCCGGGTCAGATCTTCGCAGAACCTCATGTCCCGGCGGGTGATGATGCCCACCAGCTTTTTTGTGCTGTCCAAAACAGGTAGTCCGCTGATTTTATGCTTATAAATGAGTTGGGCTGCCCGTTCGATATCATCATCGGGGGATAGGGTGATGGGTTTTTTGATCATCATGGAAGCTAGTTTGAGCTTTTTGGGACTTGGACTTCCGGCAAAAAT
>CAYYNJ010000073.1:1874-6519 GCA_964472775.1 uncultured Spirochaetaceae bacterium | reverse complement strand
GATGATGCCCACCAGCTTGTGGTGGTCGTCCACCACGGGGAGCCCCGAGATGGAGTGCTCGTCTTTGATACGGCGCACCTCTTCCAGGCTCATCTCTTGGTGAACCGTCAGGGGCTGATCGATGATCCAGTTGAGAAAGCGCTTCACCCGGCCCACCTGACGGGCCTGTTCCTCCGGGGAGAGATTCCGGTGAATGACCCCGGCCCCTCCCTCCAAAGCCATGGCGATGGCCAGCTCCTCCTCGGTGACCGTATCCATGGCGGCGGAGAGGATGGGGGTATTCAGGTAAATATCCCCGGCCAGCCGGGTCCGCACGTTAACTTCCCCGGGGAGAAGCTCCGCATAGGACGGCAACAGCAGGATATCATCGTAACTGTAGGTTTCCATTCCGGTTTGAATCGTCTTGTCCTGGGCCATTAAAGCTCCTCCTTTATTTCTTTCATGATCTTTTCATACCTATCCGAGAGGGTGACGGTCTTCTCGGCGGCGATGCCCCGGTAGAGTCCGGGGTTAGCAAAAAATTCCTCCGCCGTGAGCCCCACGGTCCGGCCCAGCTGATCGTTTAACCCCTGCCACGCCGCGGCGTCTTTCTTCAGTTCCTCCGCCAGGCGGGTCCCCTCTTTCTCACAGGTGAGGGTGATCTTCCGGATTCTTTCATGGCCGTCGGGATCCCCCGATACGGAAAGGAGGATGTAGGCCGCCTCGGCCAGAACCAGGTCGCCGGTCTGGGCCAGGTTGCGGTCCAGTTCTTCCTTCTGGACATGGAGGGTGGAAAGGATTTTTTTCATCCGGTTTAAGGCGGCGGCGAAACCCGCCAGATAGTCGGCGGTAAACCGGGCGCTGGCGGAGTTGGAGAGATCTCTTTGATGTTCCGATATCTGGTCCATGAAAAAGGTCATCACCCGAGGGCTGAAGGCCTTCCAGAGCGATTTGACGTGTTCCGAGTTCCAGGGGTTTCTCTTCTGGGGCATGGTGGAGCTGCCCACCTGGGTGGAGGTAAACATCTCCCGCAGTTCGTTAATTTCCGACCGCTGCAGGTGCCGCAGATCGTCGGCCAGGTTGGCCATCACCCCGAAGGCGGTGTTCAGCTCTAAAAGGAGACGCAGCAGGTATTCCGGTTCCACCATCTGGGTGGAATGTTCCGAGGGGGTAAGACCCAGATAGGCCAGATAGCGCCGTTCCAAATCCTCGGGATCACCGACGATGAGGCTGGTGGCGTTGTAGGCCCCCACCGCTCCGGCGAGCTTGCCCCGGAGATCTCTGCTCAGCCTCTCGGCTTCCTGGATACACTTGCCAAAGCGGCTGACGTACTCCGCCAGGGCATAACCCAGGGTTACGGGTACCGCATGCTGGCCGTGGGTCCGTCCTACCTGGGATACTTCGGCGTTGGAACGGGCTAGGGTTACTAACAGCTCTTCCACCTCGATCATCAGGGGCAGGATCACCTTCCGCACCGCGTCCCGGTGACGCATGGCCGAAGCGGGGTCCAGGATGTCCACACTGGTGGCCCCCAGGTGCACCAGGGGTTTAAGCTCTTCGGGAACCCGGGCCTTCATCACGTTCACCAGGGCCCGAACGTTATGCTGAGTCTTCTCTTCCTCGGCGTAAACCTCTTCGGGGGTGATGGAACGAGATAGATCATCTAAAAGTTTCCGGTATTTCGCCTCTTCCCCCTTCAGGGATAGATGGCTTAAAAGAAGGGCGGCTTCGGCCTTGATGCAGTAGGTAATACTGGCTTCTTCGCTGAGGTAGAGCGCCAGGTCATCAAAGAGTTCCCGGTTCGCCAGGTAATAGCGGTGATCCAGGGGCGAGAGATTCTTGAAAAGAGCAATGTGTTCCATAGGCAAGACTATCAGAACTCTTTTTTTTTGTCAAAGCACCCGGTCCCGAATCAGCAAAACCAATTTTGATGAAGGTATTCCCCAGGTAAAACGAAGATTCTCGAGGATAGGCACCTGCGCTCTGGGAAAATCGCGCTGGCAATCGAGGAATTTCAAAAATCAGAGATTTTTTGAAATTCCAACTTTAATGTAAGTGAAGAAAAATTGGCAAATGCATACAGCATAGTTTAATAAAAATAATTTGCCAATTTTTCTTCGGAGGCTTATTCAAAAATTAACCAATTTTTGAATAAGCCTCACCCATCCTCTACATCTTCGTTTTACCAAATATATAGAAGCCCTTCATCAAAATTGGTTTAAGTGACCGTTTTGGCGTTTTTTAACGGTTAATTTATGATCCCACAGACACTGTTGGATGAAAAAAATTCCCTCTATATCCGCCATTTATGATGTTAAATCTTTTTTACTATATCAACCGTCAAAACTGGAATCGCTGGGCCCGTTTCAGTATGGCGGCAGGGGCAGAATCCCTCCGGCCGCAGCGGTTTGCAGGGTCAAAACTTCGGTTTTTTGACTGAACACCGCCAAGGTGTGCTCGAATTGGGCGCAGGGGGAACCGTCGGTGGTAACGATGGACCAGCCGTCCTCCAACGTCTTGGTTTTGCCGCTTCCCAGGGTCAGGATGGGCTCTACGGTAAAAACCATACCCGGCACGATGGGCTGTCCCAGACCTCGTTCACCCACGGGGAGAACCATGGGTTCTTCATGGATGTCCCGGCCAATGCCGTGGCCCACAAAATTATCCATCACCCGGCAGCCGTATTTCACCGCCATGGAGGAAATAGCATAACCCACATCGCCCAGCCGGTTTCCCGCCCGGGCCGCTTTGATGCCCGCCATGGAAGCAAGCCAGGCGGCTTTGAGAAGGCGTCTTTGATCCGGTGTTCCCCGGCCCACCAGGTAGGTCCAGGATCCGTCACCGTACCACCCCGCCAGCTCCACGGTAATATCTATGGTCACCATGTCTCCCTCCGCCAGGGGGATGTCGGTGGGGATTCCGTGGGCCGCCACATGGTTAACCGACGCACAGATTCCCGCCGGATATCCCCGGTATCCTTTTAAGGCTTTGCCGGCGGCGCCTTCGGTGATCTGTTCTTCGCAGTAGCGGTTGATTTCCAGAGTGGTGGTTCCCGGGGTGATCATGGCCCGGATGTCCCGGAGGGTATTCTCCACCAGGGCGGAGGCACGCCGTATGTATCCTACCTCAAGGCGGGTTTTTAAGGGTATAACCTTTTCCATCCAACCGCCTGCCTTCAGCCCAGGTCCGGCCGCAGATTCTTGGCTCCCCCGAGATAGAGGGGCTTTAAACTCCTCCGGTCCTCCACCTGGGCGGTAATCAATACACGTATCATCAGGGGCAGGGATCCTTGGTAGTCCGGTTCCTGGGAGCAGAAAAGGGGGACCTCTCCAAAACCCTTATGCCGCAGGGCCGCGGCGGGATTCAAAGCAGTCACATCGGCGGTCTGGGTGAATTGAATCGAAATAAGATCTTCTTCCCCGAGAAAATTTTGAGAAAGAAGACCCGACACCATTTCTGAAACCCCCCGGCGGACGGCTTCAGCGCTGTTTTCTTCTAGTTGGATTGCTCCCCGGACGGCACGTACCATGATGTTCAACTCCCTGTTTCTTTATTGCAGCTGGAGGAATCCCGAGAGAAACTGAAGGAAAAAGTGAATCCCCCCTAAAAATAATATCGTCACAATAGTGATAAAGAAGAGAACCACCGGAAAGGATTTATAGAGAAACGCTTCGAGGACCTGTATGGCCAGGGTAAGAATGGATAGAAGCAGAAAAATCAACGACACCTGGTCAATCAGCTGCAAAAGCATGATCTGGGTTCGTTCCTGAAAAGATTGAAGGTTTCCTATGACAAAAAGCAAAATCAGCATCAGCGAGAGAAGAAAGAGATAAAGGGCTCCCTGACGCAGGAAGTAGGAGAACTTGAATGGTATTTGTTCCACCCCCCGAGTATATCACCCTCCCCCGGCCTTGCACAACGCAAAGACAGCCTTTACACTCAACCTATGGAGTATCTTAATTCCAGCAACGTCGAAAAACATTTGCAGGACCGGCCCGAATTGAAGCAGGAACTGATCAGGATCATTGCCGCGGCGGCGCTGCCCCTGGAACCGCTGCCCACGGGAGAGGCTTTCCGGGGAAACCTGACCGACCCGCCCCAAGCGGTTCTTTTTGACATCTACGGGACCCTCATCATTTCCCAGTCCGGCGATGTGGGCAGCGCTAAATCCGGGGGAAAGCGGGAGCTTTTCAGACAGGCCCTCTCGGCGGTGGGGATAGCGCCCCTCCGGGACGACCAAGCCGACCTGGTTCATGAAACCTACTTCACTGAAATTGAAGCTGATCACCGTCACTCCCGGGAGATGGGAATCGACTTCCCCGAGGTGGACATCATCACCGTATGGCACAAGGTGCTGGAAAGCACCTTGATCCGCCAGGGATTTCCCCTGGTGATTTCCGAGGAACTGCTGGCCCGCCTTTCTGTGGAATATGAACTTCGATCCAACGCCGCCGCCCCCATGCCCGGTGCAGCACAGCTCCTCAAAGAGCTATCGTTGAAAAATATTCCCCGGGGCATAATCTCCAACGCCCAGTTCTATACCCCCATTCACCTCCGCCGCTTGCTCTGCCAACAATGGACCCTGACCCTCGACACCTTCCAGCTCCAATACATTTTTCAACCCAAACTCACCCGTAAATAAAAGTTTTTTCCGTGTCCGCCAACT
>CAYYNJ010000073.1:0-1864 GCA_964472775.1 uncultured Spirochaetaceae bacterium | reverse complement strand
AGCCCTGCTGGGTAAACCGCCGGAGGAGCTGGGGTTTTCCCGGGACCTGATCTTCTAGCCCTACCGGGAAGGCCGGGGAAAACCATCGTCCCTGCTCTTTCAGAAGGCCCGGGAAGCCCTGGCGCTCCGGGACCTCACCGAACTCCGGACCGTATTATACCTAGGCAACGACGTGGCCAAGGATATTATTCCTTCCCGGAAAGAAGGGTTCTCTGCGGCCTTGTTTGCCGGAGACGTCCGTTCCTTAAGATGGGGAGAAAAAGATCCTTTGTACAGTTATCTTAAACCTGATATAATTATTACCGAGCTGACACAGCTCACATCCTTTTTTTAGTGGTTGAATTATGAAAAAATTTTTCACCCTTCTTGTGCTTTTTCTCATTCTCGGAGGAGCGGCGGCGGGATTCTATTTTGGATGGCTGCAGATACGTCTGGGAGAGAACGACTACGGAGTGGTCTTTACGAAAATGAACGGCTACGATGAAGAGGTTCTCGAACCGGGCCGTTTTATTTGGCGGTGGGAAGCCCTGATCCCCACCAACTTGAACCTTCACGTGTATCATCTAGAACCGCAGCAGCGTGAGCTTTCCGTATCGGGAAACCTGCCCTCCGGGGATCTCTACCGGAATTTTTTTGAAGGGAACCCCGACTTCTCTTACCGCATCACTTTGGTACTCAACTTTCAGATAAAACCCGAAGTGTTGCCCCGGCTGGCGGAAACCGAAAACCTGACTCCGGAAAACCTGGAGCCCTACTACGAAAAGCAGCTCAACGCAGCCCTGGCCGAAGCGGTGAACCTCCTTCGGGAAAAAGCGGACGACCCGGATTTCTACACCGGCCAGGGAATCCCCAAAGAAAACCTGGAAGAACTTCTAATCAGCCACTTGGGGCAGCACCTTCCTGACATTAGACTCAACAGCCTGTTGGTGAAAGACCTAGCCGTCCCCGACCTTACCCTCTATTTCAAGGCCCGGGAAGCCTACTTTGCCATGATGGAAACCCAGAAAAACCTAAGCGCCGAATCCCTTAAGGCCGCCACGGCCAAGGCCATGGAAAAGAGTGTGAACCTGGAATTGCTGGAAAAATACGGCGAGTTGCTGACGAAATACCCGGTGCTGCTGGACTACCTTAACGCCAACCCCACCATCGCCGTGGAAATGCTTCTTGGAGAGCTTCAGGAGTAAGCCTTGGGATACTTTTACAATTTTGAGAAGCTTAAGTACCTGAAGGAAAAACGGGGCGACGGCTGTATTCTCTGCCTTATCGAGGAAGGATCCGACGCCGTCATCGACCTGACCCTGTACAAGGATCCTTTTTTTATACAGTGCCTACAACACCGATAGGAATAGCAGAAGCCATGATATAAAGACCCTGCGCAATGGTGAGATCCAAGGCGCCACTTCCACCTAAAAGACCAATCTTATTTAAAATAACAAACGCAATAAGAAGGCCGTATATGCCCTGCGTGCCGGGAAGTGCCTGCAAAAGCAGCGCCTGCCCGAATTTTTTTGGATCCTCAGAAACAACGCCCGATGCCGCCTGCCCCGCAATACCAATTCCCATTGCACTTCCGCAGCATGCCAGTCCTGCAATTGCAGCACCTACCATTGCAAAGAATATACCGTCAAACATAAGGCCGACAGTTTCGGTTATACCATTCATTTATAGTTCCTCCTTTAAAATTTTAACGTATTTTGTATTTTCGCAGAACGGCTTAAATGCTTCGCCGCCGCCCTGATAAAACCTTCCAAAAAACTCCACATATTGTAGCCTGCACGAGTGAACAAATGAACCAAGTGCATTGATTGCAATATTATAGGGATGCCCGATACAGAAGGCCAAAAGCATAATGACAGCACCCATT
>CAYYNJ010000072.1:2322-11429 GCA_964472775.1 uncultured Spirochaetaceae bacterium | reverse complement strand
GAGGTTCTTGAACTGTTTCAGGAGGATTAAGGGATAAAGCGATACTAGGTTATGGCGAGGATGAAAAAGAGGGTGCCCGAGGCACCCTCTTTTTTGGGTTTATTTAATGGTGATTCGGCCTTCCACTTGGGGAGTCATCACGCCTCCTTGGGCGATGATGTACTCGATGAAAGCATCACGCTGCATCAGAGAAGTATCGTAGTAATCGGTGGATTCGGTGAAGATGGCGTAGCCGTCTCCGCCCGAAGCCAGATAGGAATTAGTTGCCACCACGTATTTGGCTTTCAGATCCAGGGGTTTGCCCCCGATCAGTATGTCCGTGGCGGTTCCCGAAGCGGTGTCGATGGTAAAAGAGATGCCCTGGGAAACCTGGGGCATGGCGCCGTGACCCACGGCGGAGGGGGTCTTGTTCAGCAGAGCCAAGACCTGTTCGCCCGTAAAGGTGACCACCGCTACAGAGTTATCGAAGGGCAGTACTTCGTAAACCGTCTGCTTCTGAATAGGACCGTCGGCCAGGGAGGTTCTGATACCGCCGCCGTTCTGGAAGGCAAAATCGGCTTTCATTCCCATGGACTGAATGTACCAGAGCATGGAGTCCGCCACGGCGTTACCGATGGCTGTTTCTTTCGCCCGGCTGTCGTCGTTAATAAAAGGGGCGGTGGCTTCGCCGATGACTTCGCTCAAGACCGCATCTACCTCGTCGGCATAGGGCTGAAGCTGAGACAGCAATACTGCGTCTTCTTCCAGCTCTTCGCCGGCAAATTTGAAGACCCGGCTTCCGTCTTCCAGGGTTTCACGGTATTGGACGTTCACGGGAACCAGCTCAAAGTCCAGTCCCGTCACCTCGCCGTTGAGGAACGAGAGGTCGATCTTGCCCATGTAGAGGCCCCAGTGACGAGCCTGGGTGATCCCGATTTTCTTACCGGTTTCCAGGTTAACTTCGTAAACAGGCTCTTCCGTAAATGAGTGAGAGTGTCCGTCGATGATGTGAGCGATTCCGGGGACCTGAGCCGCCAGACGGCGGGAGCCTTCATCGGCGGAATCGTAGAGCCCCATGTGCACCAGGGCGATGACGATGTCGGCTTTTTTCTTCAGCATGGGAACATATTCCCGGGCCACTTCTACGGGATCCAGGAAGGTAAGGCCCTTAATATGGGCGGGGTTCCCGGTTTCGGCGGTACCTTCGTCAATCAAACCCAGCAGGGCTACTTGAAATCCTTCAAATTCAACGATGGTGTAGGGTTCTACATTGGCAAGAAGGTTCCCATCCGCATCTACCACGTTGGCACAGAGCCAGGGGAAGTCGGACTGAGCGATCTGTTTCTGCATCACCTCGGGAGAGGGGTCGAACTCATGGTTTCCCATGGCCATGGCATCATACCCGATATAGTTGTAGCCAATGATGTCCGGTTCGGTTTGGAAAAAGTTTGATTCGGGACGTCCCGTATTGATGTCTCCCGCGTCAACCACCAGGAGGTTGGGGTATTGATCCCTCATCTGTTGGACTAAAGTCGCCCGGGCGGGAAGCCCGCCCTGACCGTCGGCGGGGTAGTCGTAGAACGCCAGGGGGTGGCCATGGTGGTCATTGGTGTGCAGAATCACTACATGGTGTTCAACGTCGGGGGTCTGGATAGGCGACGTGGCGCAGCCGAAGCCGAGCAGAATGAACGCCGTCATTAAGAGAAGCAGTACTTTCCTTTTCATTTTCTATCTCCTTGTTAATTGATGATATAACGGCAGACCGGAGGAGTCAACGTGAAGGAAGACGAAGATCCGGAAGCCGTCTTGAAGGGACGATGCCCCTAGGAGCCGACAAAGAAGGCCGTTCCCGGAGGAACGGCCATTACGGTGTGGGGCAAGTTTAAACCTTTTTCTTCGCCGTGGCGGTCTTCCAGGCGTGAAGCCCCAGAGAAATTCCGATGACCCCGTAGACCACGAAGGCCCGGAAGAACTCACCGATCTGGGCGTCCCCGAAGAGGGTTTTTCCCGCCGTGGGGGAGACGATGAAGACCGAGTGAAAGAGGATGACTCCCAGGATGGCGTGACGGATGTTGGCGTTGGATACCGAGGCTCCGCCGATTAAGATGGAAGCGATGGCGAACATACCCACCTGCATGTGGCTGCCGTAGGTGTTCATGGTGCCCACGTTCTGCAGGAAGATGATCTGCCCCCAGGCGGCCAGCACGGTGGACATAATCACGGCGATGAGCCGGGTCCGGTCCACGTTGATCCCCGCCACGCTGGAGATGTGCTGGCTCTGCCCTATGGCGCGGAAATCCTGGCCCAGTTTGGTTTTAATAATAACTACATTGAACACACAAAGGGCGATGATGATGAGCCAGGTGACTCCGGGTGCCTTGATGTTGGCCAGCAGCCTCAAGCCGGGGGTGAAGGTAATGATCAGGGAAACCAGAATCATCAGTAAGAAGGGAATCAGACTCCGAAAGGGAGTACGGAAGTTCTTCCGCCGGTTAGCCAGAAATTTGACCACCATGATCACGACTGAGGTACCGATCACCAGCCACCAGATGTTGACCCGGAAGATGTAGTCGAAGGCGTACTTAATTCCTTCTCCGTGTTTGGACCCCATGGAGATGGTATTCCTCAGGCCTATTCCGTCGGGTTTGAGCATGGGGGTGTCTTTCAGGGGAATCACCGCACCCAATAGAAAGAGAAAAACAAACTGATAGAGCCCGTTGGCAAAGAACCCGACGATGAGTCCGGCGATCATCTCCTGGCCCTTGGTCTTGTTAAAGAGGACACCGGTGAGATAACCGAAAAGGATCGCCAGGGGGGTGGAAAGAAGGACCGCCAAAAGAAGCCCTCCGGTGCCGTCCCAGCCCTGGTAGGTGATGAAGATCAGGGCCATCTGGCCCGCCATGGCCCCCACCACGATACCGAAGTTGAGGCCCACCCCCGCCATGATGGGGATGATCAGAGAAAGAACCAGGAACGAGTTCCGGCTGATCCGGGAGACCAGTTCGGTAACCATGAAGTAGAAGGGGAGGTCCGAAAGCAGGACTCCTCCTAAGGTGAGGAACACGAAAATGAGGACCACCACGTTTTGCCTTAGGGCCTCTTTGATATCCACCTTTTCCGGTGTTAGTAAGTTTTTATCCACGTTAGTTCCTCCCGTTGTCGTTCACCTTGGTTAAGGCGTATAGGATAATACCGTTCTGCACCACCATCCGGATAATCTCCGAAAGGTTTCCCTCGGGGACCAGCTGGTTGGCCACGGGAAGACTCACCGCCAGAAGCCCCTGGAACAGAACCACACCGATGATGACGTGGGATACCCGGGCCCGTTGGGCCGTGGCTCCTCCGATTAAAACCGCCGCCACTGCGGGGAAGGCCATCATCAGGGGCGCCGTATAGAGCTGAACAAACCCGAAGCTCTGGGAGTAGACGATGATACCGAAGGCGCCCAAAACCGTAGAGACGATGTTGGCGATGATCCGGTTGCGGTCGATGTTTACCCCCGAAGCGGCGGCAAACCGGGGGTTCATGCCTCCCGCTAAAATTTCCGTTCCCGTCTTTGACTTGGTAAAGAGCCAGACCGCAAGACAGGTGCCGAAGAACACCAGCAGAAGTCCCGTGGGGATGTGCAGATCGCCGATGCTGAAGGCGAGAAAATCGTTGAGGATGAGGCCGAAGGTGTTGTCCAGGGGAAAGGTGTTCCGCAGTCCTTTTCCCAGGGCCCATTTCATGGTGCCGCTCTGGAAGGGCAGGACGATCCACATGATGCACATGAACTGAACCACCGCAAAACCGGTGTAGGTGGCGATGGTCATCTCTGCTCCCTTAACCATGTTCAGAAGTTTTCCATAGAAAAATCCCACTAAAATGGCGAAGGGAAGGGCAAACCCCACGGCCCCCAGGAATCCGGCCATGCCTACCAGACCGATTTCCAGGCTGATGACGATACCGAGGAGTCCCGTGAGAATTCCGATGGGCAGGGCGAAGTTCGGCCCCGTTCCGGACTGGATGGACGGCACCATGGCCAGGACCAAAATACCGTACATCCCCATCCGCTTGATGATGTCGCTGATAAAACTGATCATGGGCATCCCCAGTATACCCCCAAGAACCAGAACAAAGAGAAACAGGGTTGTGATAATAAGCCGGGGAAGCCCAATCTTCTGAATAACCGTTTCCATACTATTTACCACCCTTTTCATTGATTTCGCCGGTCACGCCGGACATGAGGAGTCCGTACTTGGCATCCGACGCATCGGGAGGCAGAATCCCCGCCACCTTGCCTTCGCTGACAATCAAGATCCGGTCGGAGATGCTCCGCAGTTCCGCCAGTTCCGACGAGGTCATGACGATGGTCATGCCCAATTCTTTGTTCAGCTTTAAAAGAAGGTCCAGGACCAGTTTTTTCGCCCCGATGTCGATACCCCGGGTCGGTTCGGAGATAAATAGGATGATCGGTTCCTGGGTCAGGGCCCGGGCGATACAGACCTTCTGCTGATTGCCTCCGCTGAGCCTTCCCGCATGCTGCTTGGGACCGGTACACCGGATGTCGAAATCTTTGATCATCTTTTTAGCGTGCCCATGGATTTCTTTATCGTTCTGCAGGTAGATCGGTCCCCATTTTCTCAGGAACCGGCCCTGCACCTTCAAGGCGGTGAAGGCGATATTCAGCTCGATGGTTTCATCCAGGATAAGACCCACCCCTCGGCGGTCTTCCGAAACAAAGGCGAGCCGGCTTTTCAGCATCTCCGCCGTGTTGTTTAAGGCCATCTCTTTTCCTGCCAGGGTCATATGGCCGGTGGAGGGGAAAAGCCCCATGATGCCGTTGGCAATACCGATTTTTCCCTGTCCCGCCAAGCCGCCGATGCCGAGAATCTCGCCCTTCTTAATGTCAAGGTCAATACCCCGGACTTCTTCGCCGGGCATCTCTACGTGGAGGTTTTTTACCTCCAGCAGGGTTTCTTGTTCCGTGGCGGCTTCTTCGTTTTTCATGGTGATTTCGATTTTCCGCCCCACCATGAGTTCGGCTATTTCGATGATGTTGGTATCTTTAGTGTCCTTGCATGCCACCAATTCGCCGTCCCTGAGGATGGTCACCTTGTCTGCGGCGGTCATCACTTCGTCGAGGCGGTGGGTGATGAAAAGGATGGCGATCCCTTCTTTGGCCAGTTTTTTCATGGTCCGGAGCAGGTTATCCGCTTCGGATTCGGCCAGAACCGCGGTGGGTTCGTCGAATACCAATATCTGCAGGCCCGTTTTGTCGATTTCCCGGGCGATTTCCACAAACTGCATATGACCCACCGGAAGCCCCGCCACCCGGGTATACTCCTCGATGTTCATATCCAGTTTGTCCAGGGCTTTGCGGGCATCCTGACTCATGGTGGGAAAGTCCACCGTCTTGAGCCGTTCGCCGAAGACCCGGCTTACCAGGTTTTCTTTCGTCACTTCCCTGTTTAGTTTTATGTTTTCCGTGATGGAAAAGGCGGGGATCAGCATGAATTCCTGGTGAACCATACCGATGTTGGCCTTCATCGCCTCTTTGGGTGAGGTTATTTTGGTCGGTTTGCCGTCGATGAGGACTTCCCCGTCGTACCCTCCGGTACTATGGATGACTTCCATGCCGAAGAGGATATTCATAAGCGTCGATTTGCCCGCGCCGTTTTCTCCGATCAGACAGTGGATTTCTCCGGCTTTCAGGTTAAGATCAACGCCCTTAAGCACCTTGTTGCCGGAGTATTCCTTTTGGATATTTTTCATTTGAAGTAAGTACTTATCCAAAACAGTAATTCTCCTTGAGCCCCTGAAGGGGCGGGAAGTGTTTCCCCGGGAGGAGCCCTTCGTGATTAACCATATATCTTCATAAGAAAAGAAGAGGCTGCCCGGAAACCCAGGCAGCCTGAAATTATTCGAATAAAACCTAACTCAACCCTCGGGTCAATTAGAAATTGAGGAAACTGGAGAGTACCATCTTGTAGTGGGGGTAGGTGACACCCTTTTCAACCAGGGGAGTTACCTCTACTTCGCCGCCGCCGAAACCTTCCAGGTAGGAGGCAAAGGCTTTCTGAATCTGGGCATCGTCGGCCTTATCAAAACCTTCTTTGATCCAGTTTACGGCGTACTCGGCACCGGCTTCGATGAACATCATGTTCACAGGCACAGGCCAGGTGGACATTCGGCCGGACATACCGGCGGCGGCCACTTTCTGGGTGATCTGTTCGATGATGTAGGGGAAGTCGCCCGCTTTCTCTTCGGGGATGTCCACTTCAAGAGCGGAGGGAAACCCGTGGGTGGGGGAGGGGCAGCAGGGCTGGGGATAGATGGCTTTGTTGTCTACGATGGCCTTGATCATGGCGGGCTGCATGGCGCAGTTGGTGCCGAAGAAGGCGGTGTCGGGACCGAATTTGGCCACCATCCGGGGGATGTCTTCCAGGATGAACTGCTGGGTTCCGGAAACACCGGCATCACCGGTGGGGTCCGGAGCGGTGGCATCGACAAACTCGAGGCCCAGGGCTTCACAGTTTTCCCTAAACAGGTCGCGGCGGGCCGCTAACAGGGCGTAGGACATGTGACGGGGGAAGGAGTAGTGGACGAAGGTCTTGGCGCCCTGGGCTTTAGCCTGGACGATGATGGCCCGGCCCATTCCCAGTTCGTCGGCCATGAGGACCACATCGGCCCGGGCAGCGATCATGGGGGGGTCTTCGCCGGGGGTTCCGACGATGATCAGAAGATCGTCCCGCATCTCTTTCACCTTATCGATGGCGGCGGAGGTACCGGGGATAGCCTGGCAGATCACCAGAGCTTTGACATCGGGATCGGCGGCAAGGCCCGCCAGGTTGGCGATGACGGTTTCCTGCTCATCCATAAATTTTTCGGGGTAGGTCTGAAGAACCACCCGGTCGGCTCCGAATTTAGCCTGAACATTCTGGGCGGCCCGGTACTCTTCTTCATTCTGGGCAACCGTGCCGGTGAATACACCGATCTTCCAGTTGTCCGCAGCAACTTCCTCCTCTTTCGCGCAGCCTGTAACAAACAGGGCCGAAAGGGCCACCATCGCCAGCAGCAGAACTACTAGTGCTCTTTTCATTTTTTCTTCTCCTTTGTGCGTTTACCCCCGGTAATGTCTAGGATATTGGCATGGGGGTACGCTATCTTAATATGGGTTATTTAGATAACGCAAGTCAGATTTGAATGGCAAAAACCGGTACTGAATTACGAAGTTCTCACCGGAAGCTGCAAAAAAACAGGAAAAGAACAACGAAACGTAAAAAAAATTAACAGATGTACAGAAACAATTAAATATGATTGATAATCTATTAAATCCAGTTGTTCGTGTTTTTTTCTTCGCTTCCCGGCCTTCCCGGAGGTGCCGGGTACCGGGACCGTAATACCCCCCTTTTCATCCCGCTGATTTATGGTATATTGAAGGAGAACTGGGGAAAAATATGGCAGAAAAAAAATCAACCTACGATGAGAGCAAGATAAAGACCCTTAGCTCTCTGGAACACATCCGTCTGCGGACGGGGATGTATATCGGACGGCTGGGTGACGGCTCGAACTACGATGACGGTATCTATATTCTACTGAAAGAGGTCATCGACAACAGTATAGACGAATTTATCATGGGTCACGGCAAGAGGATCCAGATTCAGGTCAAGGAAGACCGGGTGGTAATTCGGGATTCCGGCCGGGGCATCCCCCTGGGAAAGGTTATTGAATGTGTTTCGGTGATCAACACCGGGGCGAAGTATAACGATGATGTCTTTCAATTTTCCGTGGGACTCAACGGGGTGGGTACCAAGGCGGTAAACGCCTTGTCTTCCTATTTTCGGGTGGTGTCTTTCAGGGAAGGGGAGTTCTTCGAAGCCACCTTCGAACGGGGGAAGCTGCAGAAGAAACGCTCCGGAAAGAAGCCGGATGAGCCCAATGGGACCTATGTGGAGTTTGTTCCCGACCCGGAGATCTTCGGCGAGTATCAATTCAATCACGAATTCATCGAACAGAGAATCTGGAATTACGCCTACCTGAACTCGGGACTGACCCTGGTCTTCAACAAGCAGAAGTATGAAAGCAAGAACGGGCTTTTAGACCTGCTGGAAGCGGAAGTCGGTACCGGCGGGCTGTATGATATCGGTTACTACCGGGGCGAACGGCTTGAATTCTCCATCACCCATACCAACAGCTACGGCGAGGCCTACTTCTCCTTCGTCAACGGTCAGTACACCAGCGATGGGGGCACCCATCTCAGCGCCTTCCGGGAGGGGATCCTCAAAGGGGTCAACGAGTTCTATAAAAAGAACTACTCCGGCGTGGATGTGCGGGACGGAGTGGCGGGGGCCATCTCGGTGAAACTGCAGAATCCGGTTTTCGAGAGTCAAACCAAGAACAAACTGGGAAATACCGAAATTCGCACCTGGATCGTCAACGAGGTGAAGGCGGGGCTGGTGGATTTTCTTCATAAAAACAGCACCGCCGCTAAAAAGCTGGAAGATAAGATCGTTCACAACGAAAAGCTAAGGAAAGAACTGAACGCCGTGAAGAAGGAAGCTCGGGAGGCGGCGAAAAAGATATCCCTGAAAATTCCCAATCTGAAAGACTGTAAATACCATCTGGGCGACAAGAAGGGTGATCTTTCCACCATCTTTATCACCGAGGGTGCTTCCGCCTCGGGATCCATGGTTTCCAGCCGGGATGTTTACACCCAGGCTATTTTTTCTCTGCGGGGAAAAATCCAAAACGTGTTCGGCAAAAAACGGGCGGAGATCTACAAAAACGAAGAGCTCTACAACATGATGATGGCCCTGGGGATCGAAAACGACCATGAGAGCCTGCGGTACGGCCGGGTGGTTCTGGCCACCGATGCGGATAACGATGGTTTTCACATCCGAAACCTGCTTCTCACCTTCTTTCTAAACTATTTTGAAGAGCTGGTGGTGACAGGGCGGATCTATATTTTAGAGACCCCTCTTTTCCGGGTGCGAAACAAGAAAGAAACCCGGTACTGCTACAGCATCAAAGAGCGGGATGAAGCCATGGCGGCCCTGGCGGGGAATGAAGTGACCCGGTTTAAAGGGCTCGGGGAGATTAATCCCAAGGAGTTCGGCCAGTTTATCGGTGAAGACATGCGGCTGGTC
>CAYYNJ010000072.1:0-2312 GCA_964472775.1 uncultured Spirochaetaceae bacterium | reverse complement strand
ACGTCGGTGGGGTTGCCCGGCCGCAGCGCGAGCTCGCGATAGAAGACGATCAGGCGTTTCTGTCAGACAAGCTGAACCTGCTGCGCCTTTTCGAAGAGGCGTTGCGCACAGGCATGTTGATCCACCCCGACGCCATGCGGCTGGTCAAGGTTAATGTGAAGAGCATGCACGGCATTCCCGAGACCCTGGAGTTTTTCATGGGGAAAAACACCCCTAAACGACGGGAATTTATCATGGAGAACCTGATCTAATGGCCTACGTCGATACTCTTTTTAATACCAACTTTTTGGAATACGCCTCCTACGTCATTAAAGACCGGGCCATCCCCGATATCGAAGACGGCCTCAAGCCGGTGCAGCGCCGGATCCTTCATTCTCTCTTCGAAATGGATGACGGTAAGTTCCATAAGGTGGCCAATGTGGTGGGGCACTGTATGAAGTACCATCCCCACGGGGATGCTTCGATTTACTCCGCCCTGGTGGTGCTGGCCAATAAAGAACTTTTCATCGATAAGCAGGGGAACTTCGGCAGCCTCCTGACCGGTGACCCCGCCTCGGCCTCCCGGTACATCGAATGCCGGGCCCTGCCTCTGGCCAAGACGGTGATGTACAATCCCGCCATCACCAACATGGTGGAAAGCTACGACGGCCGAAACCGGGAACCGGTTACCTTTCCCGCTAAGATTCCGGTGGTTCTCATTCAAGGGGCCGAGGGTATCGCCGTGGGAATGTCTACCAAGATTCTGCCCCACAACTTTGCGGAAGTGCTGAATGGACTCAAAGCGGCCCTGGTGGGAGAGAAGGTGCAGCTCTATCCCGATTTTCTCACCGGAGGGCTGGTGGATGTGTCGGACTACCAGGACGGCCTCGGCAAGGTGCTGGTCCGGGCCCGGCTGGACACGAAAGATCCCAAGCGGATCGTTATCCGGGAACTTCCCTTCGGCTCCACCTCGGAAACCCTGATTACCTCCATTGAAAACGCCGCCCGGCGGAACAAGCTGAAGATAGCCTCCATCACCGACTTTACCACCGATAAGGTGGAGATTGAAATTAAGCTGGCCCGGGGGGTCCACACCCAGGATACGGTGGACGCCCTCTACGCCTTTACGGAGTGCGAGAACTCCCTTTCGGTGAACCTTCTTGTCATCAAGGATAACACCCCCACGGTGATGACCGTCACAGAGGTTCTATCGTATCACGCCGAATCGCTGGTCCGTATCCTGAAGGCGGAGCTGAAGATCCAGGAAGGGAACCTGAAGGACAAGATCCACGCCCGGACCCTGGAGAGAATTTTCATCGAAGAGAGAATCTACAAAAAGATCGAGGAGATGAAGACCAAGCAGGGGGTGATTAATGCCGTTCTCAAGGGGCTTGAACCCTTCGCCGACGAAATTCGACGGGAGGTAACCGAAGAAGATGTGGAAAGGCTCCTGAAAATTCCCATCCGCCGGATCTCTCTCTACGATATCAACAAGGCCCGGGACGAACTGGAAATGCTCAATGAAGAACTGAAACAGGTTCGGCACCACCTGAAAAATCTGGTGGAATACGCCCTGGGCTTCCTCGATTCGGTTCTTGAGAGTCACGGAAAATTCTTTCCCCGGCAAACCGAGATCATCTCTTTTCAGCAGGTGGACGTCAAAGAGGTGACCGCCCGGGATCTTTCCCTCTGCTACGATGATGCAACGGGATACCTGGGGTACGAGGTAAAGACCGGTAAGGCCCTCTTTCCTGTTTCCGAATTGGACAGGGTCCTCATCATCCGAAAAAGCGGTGTTTACACCGTTTCAGACGTACCGGACAAACTCTTTGTCGACAAGGGGATGTGGTTTTGCGGCCTCGCCGAGAAAGATGAGATGGCCGCCCGGACCTTCACCATCGTCTATAAGAGCAAGGACACCGGTTACGCCCATATCAAACGTTGCAAAATCGAACAGTACATCCTGGAGAAGAGCTACGAACTGGTGCCCGAGGACTGTCAGATTCTGAAGTTCACCACCCGGGAGGATGTGGAGGTGGTGGCTTCCTATAAGCCGAAACCCCGCCTGAAGGTGCTGGAAGAGAGCTTCCCTGTGAAAGATTTTCTGGTGAAAGGGGTGAAGGCCGCCGGGGTCCGCCTTTCCAATAAGGAAATCTCCACGGTGAAATTTGTGAAAATGAAAAAATAGAAGCCGGGATGTTCAGTGGGGAAAAGGAACCGGTGTCCCCCGGCGGAATTCCCGTCTCAACTCTTCCGTCCTGCCCTCCGTTCCCAAATCGGTCAAGGCGTCGGTGAGTCCGGGAATCAGGGCGAGGCGCTTTCTGTAAAGGTAG
>CAYYNJ010000071.1:0-11524 GCA_964472775.1 uncultured Spirochaetaceae bacterium | reverse complement strand
GCGCTATCATGCTTTTGGTATATGATAGTATTATTCCCGCTGCCACAAGACTCAACCCCATTCTTCTTACCAGTATTACCACCATTTCGGGGCTTCTTCCCACGGCCCTGGGCTTGGGGGGCAGGTCGGTGGTCTGGGGACCAATGGCCAGCACCATAATCTTCGGGTTGATTTTTTCGACCTTGACGGCGCTGATCTTCATCCCCAGCCTCTTCGGGCTGATCTACGACCGGGGGGCTAAGACTCCCCGGGCCCGAAGGCTTCTCGACGAGGCCGTTGATGAATAATGCACAGCGCACCGGCTTGGTTATCTTTTTGTTCCTCTTTATCCTTGGCCCCGCCGCCGCAGAGGTTACATGGCAGGGGGAACTGGAAGAAGCGGAGGTTCACTTCATCAACGGGCGATATGAAGCATCAGAGGCGGTGTTGAACCGGTTGTCCGCCAGGACCGCCGAATCAGAGGCTGATGCGGCCCTGCGAGACGGTCTGGTGAGTCTCTGGAAGGGGAGGATAGCCTTGGCCCGGGATGATGAAAAGTCCGCAGAGGTTTTGCTCCTCGGTGCCGCAGCGGCGGGAGAGGCGTTAAGGAACGACGACGGTTTTGCCCAGGGGCCTTTTCTTTCCAAGGCCTTTCTCTTGGAGGCGGAAGCCCGGGCGGAGGTGATGCTTTTTAAAGGGGTGAGTTTTATCATTAAAAACGGCTCTCTGGTCCAGGAGTTGGCCGAAGAGACCCTGAGCCTTGATCCCGACAACCCCGAAGCCCTGGTTATCTATGCCCAGGGCCGGATAAACGCCCCGCGGCTGTTCGGCGGAAACAAAAGAGAGGGAATTCAAATTTTGGAAGAACTGTGGAACAGAAGGCCCGGAGGGCCCGCCGGTCTAGAAATCTCGGTTCCCCAGGCTTACAGGGCGGCAATTTCTCTGGGAGAAACATTATCCGAATCAGATCCGCCGGAAGCGGCCCGGTATTTCCGGGCCGCCCTGGCGCTGGCTCCGGAGAGTTCCCGGGCCAGGGATGGTTTGAACGCTCTCCCCTAGAGGCTAAATCATGGTACCGTCGGGAATCACCGCGTTCTTCGGGATGATGATGATGCCGTCCCTGACGTAGTAATTCTCATGGTCCACATCTTCCCGGTAGGCGTTGTCGGTGCCGATGCGGCAGCCTTGGCCGATGCGGGCGTTGATATCGATGATGGCGTTCCGTATCATGCACATCTGGCCGATGCCGATGTTGGGGCGCCCCAGGGCGCGGTTTTCCTCCCGGTCTTCATCGGTTTCATAGTGGTTCGCCCCCATACAGATCACCCTCTCCAGGTAAGCTCCGTTTTCGATGATCGTTCTAATTCCGACAATAGATTCCCTGATGGCGCTGTTGGTGATGATGGAGCCTTCAGAAGCCAAGGCGTTATTCATGGTGCAGTCGTTCAGCTTGGAAGGCGGCAGATCCCGCCGGTGGGTGTAGAGGGGCCTTTCCATGTCGTAGAGGTTAAACTGGGGAGTGATGCTGGTCAGGTTGAGACTCGATTCAAAAAAGCTTTTTATCGTTCCGATATCCTCCCAGTAGCCGTGATAGGTGTAGGAGAATACCTTGTTTTTCTTGAGGCAATGGGGGATGATTTCTTTTCCAAAGTCGGTCATTTCGTTGTTCAGTGCCTCTTCCATGGCCTGGGAGCTGAAGATGTAGATTCCCATGGAAGCCAGAAAATCTTTCCCCTCATCTCCCGCCCGGCGCGATTGGTTATCGGAGATCACGTAGTCCGAAATGTCCACCTCGGGACCCGGTTTTTCTAAAAACGCCTCGATCCGTCTTTTCTTATCTACCTTGAGAATCCCCAGTTCCCGGGTTTCTTCTCGGGAGACGGGGGTGCTGGCAATGGTAATATCCGCCTTGTTGGCCACGTGTTCGTTGAGAAAATCCGCCAAATCCATCCGGTACAGCTGATCTCCCGAAAGAATCATGTAGTAGTCGGGATTCAGGTTGCGGAAATGGTCCATGTTTTTCCTCACCGCATCGGCGGTTCCTTGGTACCATCCTGAAGTGTCAAAGCTTTGGTTAGCCGCCAGGAGCTCCACAAAACCGCCGGAAAAGTGGTCGAACCGGTAGGTATTGGCGATGTGCAGGTGCAGGGAGGTCGAGTTGAACTGGGTTAAAAGATAAATTTGAAGCAGGTCTGAGTTGATGCAGTTGGAAATCGGGATATCCACCAGACGGTATTTCCCCCCGAAGGGTACCGCCGGTTTTGCCCTTTCTTTGGTAAGGGGGAAAAGCCGGGTTCCCTTGCCGCCTCCTAAAATGATGCATAGTACGTTTTTCATCCTTTGCTCCTTTCAGATCTATTTTTAAGAGCCCTCCGGTAGACTTCCAGATAGGCTTCGGTGGATTTTTCCCAGGTGAACCGCTGTTTCATGCCCCGGATACGCATTTTCCGGATGTGGGCCTTGTGGTTGTACCACGCCCAGGTCACCCAGCCTGCCACGTTATAGAGTACCGTGGGATTTAAGTCGTTAAAGGTGAATCCCGTGCCGGAACCGCTGGTTTGGTCATAATTCTCCACCGTATCCGCTAATCCTCCTGTGGCCCTTACCAGGGGGAGGGTGCCGTAGCGGAGTGAGTAGAGCTGGTTGAGGCCGCAGGGTTCATAACGGCTGGGCATGAGAAAGAAATCTGCGCCTCCCTCGATCAGGTGGGCTAAACGGTCGTCGTAGCCTATCCAGACCTTCACATTGGGAAGAACCTTGTCGAGCCGGGATAGTTCGGTTTCACACCAGCCGTCACCGCTGCCCAAAATAACAAACTGGAGCTTCATGTCCCGGCACATAGCGTGGAAGCTGCCGTAAACCGGGCCGAAAAGTTCCCCGGTGCCTTTCTGATCCACCAGCCGGGTAACCATGCCGAAGAGAGGCACTTGGGCGGAAACCTCCAGGCCCGCCTCACGCTGCAGCCTTTCTTTGACCCGGGCTTTGCCCGACAAGCTGTCATGATCGAAATTATCAGGAGCCAAGTAGGGGTCATCGGCGGGGTTCCAGTGCTCGTAATCCATGCCGTTGAGAATACCCATCAAATCTTCTTTCCTGAAAGAGAGAAGGCCGTCCAGGCCGTGTCCGTATTCCGGAGTGGTTATCTCCCGGGCATAGGTGGGAGACACGGTGGTTAATTGATCGGCCCCCATAATCCCCGCCTTAAGAAGGTTCAGGGCTCCGTTAAATTCCAGGGTGGAGGTGGCCATCCAGTCATGATCGTTCTGAATGACCGAAACCTCGTCCATGCCGGTGATCCCTTGGTAGCCCAGGTTGTGGATGGTCAGTACCGTGGCGGCCTCACCGAACTTATCATGGGATTCCCACCTTTTATGGATGTAGGGCACCAGCCCCGCCACCCAGTCGTGACCGTGGAGGATGTGGGGATACCAGCCTAGGGACCGGCAGAGCTGAAAGGCCCCCCGGCAGAGGAAGGTAAAGCGTTTGGTGTTATCGCTGAAGCCCTGATCGGGCCGGGGCCCGTAGACGCCGGCCCGGCCGAAAAGTCCTTCATGGTCAAGAAAGTAGATGGGAACCCCGGAACCTTCCGTATCCTGGACGGGAATGTGGTCTTTGTAAATACCGGCCCACTCTTCGCCGTAGGTCATGGGCACACCCAGGGGCTGGGGCTCCTTCTGAAGATGCTCCCGGGAGAGAGAATAGTATCGGGGCATCACAATTCTGACATCGTGGCCCAGGCGGTACAGTTCCTTAGAGAGAGCCGTCACCACGTCGGCTAAACCACCGGTTTTTGCGTAGGGAACGGCCTCACTGGTGATCATCAAAACCCGAAGTTTCATTTTAGCCATGGGTTAATTATAGGCGTCCCCCGGGCTAAACGCAACGCCCCTTTTTCATTTTACCGGTCTATATGAATCTCCCATTGAGGCGAGTAATTACGCAAGGCGTGAACCTCCAGTCCCCCGATAAAGGCTTCGGCATCTCCGTTCCGGGGCCATGGGACCGTGACGGTCACAGGTTCTTCCGGAAGCAGGTGAAACAGATTGTCCGACCAGGCCAGGGACCGGTCTTGATGCTCCAGGAAAAGGTAAAAAGCCGGCCGGTCCGTGGAAAGGGTGAGGCGGGCCTGATCTTTCTCAATTTTTAAAGATCCATGGATCCGGCATTTCTGAATGTCCCTGCTTTTGGGCGGGCCGGGAAAGAAAACCGTTTCCAGGGGGGCGCTGAGGTCATCCGGGGTGAAACGGCCGTGATAGAAGAAGGTGCCGTCGCTGGCTTCCTTCTCATCCAGTTCCCTTCGCCAAAGCTCCGCCGCCTCGTCGGGACCGCAGCCGCCGGAGACGGTCCATTTTCCCGCACAACCACCGAAAAAATCCATCCGCCGGATAACCAGCTCTCCTTTCAAATGTTCGGATAAATCGTTTCAGAGGTGGGTTTCAAGCAGCCCGGGCTGCTTCTGAAACATGGTAAGCAGCCGGGGGGCGAAGAAGCGGCGGGCCCGGTGGTGAAGGGGTTTCCATGCCCCGTCGTATTCCAGAGAGGACCAGGATGCCACGGGCCAGTTATCGTTGAGCTGCCAGTAGAGGGCTCCCATGGAATGGGGACGCCGGCTGCGCCAGTACTCCACGGCGGTGGCGATGGCCAGGGCCTGCTGTACCTGACTAAGATAGAGGGTTTCTTCGAAAGATCCGGGGAACCGGAAATAGCGGGTCATGGTGGAGGCGATTATGCTGTTGCCCCGGTCATTTTTCTGATGATGCTCCATCACGGGGCTGGTGATGTTCCATTGATCTTCGGAAGCATAGGTTTTCACCAGGCCCGGGGACGGAAAAGACTGAAACCCGAATTCGGAGCAGAACCGGGGGGTTACCTCGTAGTAGGCTTCGAAGGGTTTTCCTTCGTGCCAGACGCTCCAGTAGTGCATGTCTCCCTTGGTATCGTCATGCCAGCAGTCGGAAAAATCGTTTTCTCCCGCCGAAGGGGAAGAAGACCACCAGCGGCGGTGCGGGTCCAGGGATTTTACCGTTTGGGCTACCGTTTCTTCGTAGAGCTTGTAGTAATCGATAAGATAGCGGTCCCGGTTTTCCCGGGATTCGGGAAACCAGGTGAGGGCCCCCACATTTTCATTGTTTCCGCACCAGAGAACCAAAGAAGGATGATCTTTGAGCCTGACCACCTGGTATTCCACCTCTTTTTTCACCCGGGAAAGAAAGGCATCGTCGGCGGGATAGAGGGAACAAGAGAACATAAAATCGTGCCAGACCATGAGTCCTAGTTCGTCGCAGAGGTCGTAAAAAAGATCGGGCTCGTATTTTCCTCCGCCCCAGACCCTAATCATATTCATATGGGCTTCCGCCGCGGAGGTGAGCAGGCGGCGGAACCTCTCCGGCGTTTCACGGCCCGGCAGGGCGTCGGAGGGAATCCAGTTGGCCCCCTTGCAGAAAACCTCCCGGCCGTTGATCTTAAAAATCATTCCTATGCCCCGGTCATCTTCCGGCGTCAGAACCTCGGCGGTGCGGAATCCGATCTTTTTCTTTACTTCGTCATTATCGCTGATGACCCGCAAGGTGTAGAGGTTCTGCTCTCCATAGCCGGCGGGCCACCACAGATCGGGGTTAACCACATCCAGGGAAAGGGTTACCTCCTGCCATCCCTCCCGCAGATCGACCTTCTCTGTGGTTCTCTGGCCGGCGCATTCCACGGTAAGATCCGTCTTCCCCGGGGCAGGGGCGTACAGCCGGGTGTGAACCCTCATGTGCCACTCGGGGCCGGACGGGGTGAAATCGGTATGTACTCCTTCAATCCGTTCTCCCGCCGAAGCGGACAAAGATACCTCACCGTAAATGCCTGCCACCATCAGACAGGGTCCCCAGTCCCAACCGCCGTGGCACTGGGCTTTTCTGATCATATTACGGTGGGGCGATTGGACCGGATAGGTCATGTAGGGGATGGGGTAGGGCTGGGATTCCGCCAGCTCCCGGGCTGAACGTTCCGCCGAAGCGAAGGTAATTTCCAGTAAATTGTTCCGGAGCGACAGAAGTTTTTCTACACGAAAGCGTACCCTCCGAAACATATTATCGGTGCGTCCCAGTTCAACTCCGTTCAGCCTGATGACCGCCAGGCTGTCTAAGGACTCGAAGGTGATAAACTGATGGGGCAGCCGGGTCATGGCTTCGGGGACATCAAATGTCTTAGAAAAGACCCAGTCTTCTCTTCCCACCCACTGAACATCCAGTTCGTTTCGGCTTTGATAGGGATCGGGGATGATTCCCGCCGAAAGGAGGGCGGAAAAGTTGTCTCCCGGGACGGGGGCGGGGCAGGTATGGGTCCCTGCGGTATTAGTCAGGGTCCAGGTTCCTCCCAGGGATATTTTCTGCATCAAGATCCTCCTTATTGGTAAGTTGAAATAAAAATCAACCAACAGAGACATAATAGGTCTCGAACGAGGCTTTTACAAGGGAAATACCAGGAAAATTGCAAAATAAAAGTTGACAATTCTCCATCCTCATGAGACTCTAAGTTGGTTGGTAGAAAAATCAACCAACCGGAGGAATATGGCTCTCTTTAAACGAACAAAAATCATCAACCGTTCACGCATTATGAGAGAGATTTGGATAAATCGTGAGATCAGCCGGGTCGAAATATCCCGATCCCTGGGATTGGATAAATCCACCGTCTCTAACAACATCGGCGAACTCTTAGAAATAGGGGTGGTGGTGGAATCCTCCGAAGGCGAGTCGGGTCCCCTGGGGGGACGGAAACCGGTGAACATCAAACTGAATAAAAAATTCGGCTGTGTCATCGGCATTGAAATTCGTCCCGAATCGTATACCGCCGTGGTGGTCGATTTAGAGGGGGAGATTCTCTTCTCCCGTTATGAACGAATAAAAGTCTCCGGCGCGAATCTTCTCGACGAGTTTAAAAAAATTGTGGACCTGATTCACGAAGAAATGGACCGAAAGAAGATCGATCTTCTCGGTATCGGAGTGGGGATCTCGGGGGTGGTAAACTCCCGGGAAGGATTGATAAAGTACTCCATTCCCCTGGAGATCGTGGATGAATACCTCTTTATAGAAAAAGCTTCCCGGCTGTATGACGTTCCCATCTTCATCGACAACGATGCCAACGCCTGTGTCTGGGGCGAGCTGGCCTTTCACCGCAGGAAAGATCTCAAAGATTTCATCTTCCTTCTCCTGGAGCTCAGGGAAAACGATCCCCAGAACGTCCGCTTGGCCGATAAGGTCGGGGTCGGTATCGGCCTGGTGATTAACGGCCAGGTTCACTACGGTATCGACTATTCCGCCGGTGAGTTCCGCAGTATCGAACGGAACGAAAAATCGGTGGGGCAGTTTTCCCTCACCGCGGAAGAACAGCGGGTGGTTGAGTCTGACCCTCAGGTGAGGTCCAAGTTCCTTCACGAGCTGGGCCGGCATGTGGCGCTGATGGTCAACACCTTCAACTTAAGCCACGTCATCCTGGGGGGATATTTCGAACGGTACGACCAGGATGTCTTTCATGTTTTTGAAGAAGAGATCCGGGCCAACTGGCCTTATCCCTATCCCTACGATATTGATCATAACATCTGGCTCTCTTCGTTTGGTGATAAGGCCGTGGCCTACGGCGCCGCCGGGATGGTTCTTAACAAGCTGTTCACCGACTTGGAGCTGATGGAAGACAGCAACACCCTGCACACCATCCATCGAGATTTTGCGCAGGATAAATTGGGAATCTGACCCCTCTTAGAGGGGTTAAAAGAATAATGGAGGAAAGTAATGAAGAAATTGGTGCGAACAACTCTCATTTTCGGCATGCTGATTCTTGCGGCGGGCCTCGTTTTTACGGGTTGTCAGAAAGAAAAAGACGCCGAAGCGGAAGTGGTTGTAGTAGATGTCATGGCCTACGGCGACAACTCCAACCAGGAAGGAGTCAACTGGGTGCGGATCGTGGATGCCTTCGAGGCGGCCAACCCCGGAATCGACATTCAGTATGAGCTTCTCTACGATGAAGCCTATCATCAGAAGGTGGTGGCCCGGCTCACCTCCGGCGATGTGCCCGATGTGGCCTACATGGGCGCCGACGCCCGGTGGGGCGCTCCTTGGATGGAAGCCAGTCAGCAGTGGGATCATACCCCCCATTTGGATGCCATGTACGACCCCAGCCTGATTCCCCCCCATGGCCCCAACGGTGAAATTTACGAGATTCCCCTGGGAACCTCCAACATCACCACCGTTCTTTTCATGAATGAAAAACTGGTGAAGGAACTGGGTTTTACCGCTCCTAAAACCTATGATGACCTTAAAGCCATGGTTCCCGCCGCCAAAAAGGCCGGTGTTGACGTGATCACCATCGACGGCGCCGACGGCTGGGCTTGGGGTTCCTGTGTGCTTTCTTCTTTCATTGCCCGGACCTCCGGCGATCCCCAGTGGGTTTCCAAAGCCGTGGCAGGAGAGAATAAATTCACCGACAAAGCTTTCGTGGACGCTCTTACCATCATTGACATGCTGGTGAAAGACGGAATCATCCCTGCTAAAATGGTTCTGACCGACTATGGTACCAACGTTTCTAACTTTTCCAACGGCAAGGCTCTGTTCATGATTCAGGGACAGTGGGCCGCCGGCGGTATTGAAAACCCCGAAGTGGCGGACAACACCATCCTGATGGCTTGGCCCAAACTTCCCTTTGAGAAAGATGCCACCGCCGGAACCGTGGCCGCCGCTCCCTCGGTGGGATACGGTGTGACTCTGCTCAACTACTTCTACTCCGAAGCCGAATCCACCCAGAGACTCCGGGACGGCGCCATCGTGGCTCCCATCCTGAAGAACTACCAGGTTCCTTCGGATCTGCCCCTGATCGTAAAACGGAAGGTGGAACTGGCTCAGTCCGCCGGCACCACCGATGTTATCGACTCCTTCCTTACCGGGGCGCCCAACGACACCCTCAACGAAGGTATGCAGAAGATTGTATCCGGACAGGCCACCCCGGCGGAAATCGCCGCCAAGGTGGAAGAACTGGCCCGCAAATAGCCGCTCTGGCTGCTAAATCGGAGAAGGGAAGCTTCGGCTTCTCTTCTCCCTTCTTTTATCATTCTGAAAAAGAGAAGCGGGGCTTTTCTTTTTCAAATTCTCGCCGCCCATGGCTCGCGGTGGATTCCGCGTTTTCATAGGAGTATATACAGTGAATTTACGTGAACGAAGGGCTCTGGGAATCTACCTGGCTTTCGTCGGACCCGGGATACTTCTCTACCTGCTGGTGGTAGCTTATCCCGTGATCTACTCGGTTGCCCTGAGCCTCTCCGATTTCAATCCCAACCGGGGGGGGAAATGGAACTTTGTAGGGCTCCTGCAGTTTAAAACCATGCTGTCGGATCCCAATTTCTATCACTCCCTGAAAAACAATATGATTGTGGTGGCCGTATCCGTATTCGGTCAGATTCCCATTGGTTTTATCCTGGCCTACATCCTCTACCGGCGGATGGTTAAGGGAGGTGATTTCTTCCAGGTCATGGTTTTCCTGCCCCATTTTCTCTCCACCATAGTCATCGGTACCATGTGGAAGAGAATGTTCCAGGCCGACGGTCCGGTGTCCCGGCTGATTCAGATTTTTTCCGGTGACCCCACCGCCCAGTTTGATTTAATGCTCCACGCCGACACGGTGATGTATCCCATCGGCTTTGCCCTGATTTGGATGTACACCGGCCTTTATATGATTATTTTTTTGGCGAACCTGCAGAAGATTAACAGCAGCTTAATTGAAGCAGCCAAGATCGACGGCGCCACGGAGCCTCAAATTTTTTTGAAAGTAATCGTGCCCATTCTCTCGGGAACCATTCTGGTTTCCGCCGTTCTGGCCATCGCCGGATCACTCAAGGGTTTTGATTTGATATTTGCCTTGACCACCCAGGGACTTCAGCGGAATAACGCCATGGTACTTCCGATTTTCATGTACCAGACGGCCTTCCAAAATTACTCTAACCCCATGCGGTACGCCTACGGGTCGGCCATATCCAATGCCATCGTCATGATTAGTGTGGTCCTCATCATGCTGAGCAACTTTATAAGCCGTAAACTCGGAGCCGGCGAGGAGACATACTGATGGAAACCACAATCATTGCCCGGGGCAGGTTTTCTCTCACCGCCCTCATCGCCAAAATCGTATCCTATGCGGTTTTGATCTCCTGGACCCTGATAACCGTGCTTCCCTTGTTCTGGATGACTTACTCGTCCCTGAAGTCCAACGAGGAACTGACCCGGAATATCTACGCCTTTCCCCACGACCTCTTTGATAACGGAAACGATGAATACATCGTCATCGCACCGCAGCTGAATGTAATCCCCGATTACGATGTTAAAAAAGACCCCCGGGAGAGACTCATCATCGAATCGGCCTCCATTTCGCCCGGACGCCGGCTGATGGTATACTTTCTGGTTAAGGAAGATCTTCCTCCCGAGTTGGCAGCCCTGAAGCCCGGGGACAGGCTCAGTACCGCCCAGCTGCCTCCTAAGATGAAACGGATGATAAACTGGAAGACCATGACCTTCAATTATCGATCCGCCTTTGTGCGGGGAGGTCTGGGGTTTAAATTCATGAACAGTGTCATCTACGCCGGGGTATCCACCTTCTTCATCGTGTTGTTAGGATTGATGATAGCCTTCGGCATAGCCAAGATGCCCTTCAAGAAGCTTTCGATATTCGTCATGGGGCTGGTGGGACTGGGTTACCTGATAAGCCAACAGTCGGTGTTGATCCCCCTCTATCTGGTCATGTCTTCCCTGGGGCTCACCGACACCCACGTGGGCATCATCATCGTCTACACCGCCTTCGGGCTCCCCCTTTCGGTTCTTTTAGCCAGCCAGTTCATGAAGGGCCTTCCTGACAGTCTGATAGAATCGGCCTACATCGACGGGGCCTCCACCTTCCGGGCCTTTCTGAGCATCATCGCCCCCATGTGTGTTCCCGTGATGATCACCATCGGCATCATCAGCGCCCTGGGTATTTGGAACGAGTTTCTCTTGGTTTTGGTTTTAGCCAGTACGGATATCACCAAATCGCTGCCCGTGGGAGTGTACTCCTTCTCCAGCCTCACCAGCACCCAGTTGGGCTGGCAGCTGGCCGCCTTGGTCATCGCCACCTTGCCCGCCATGATTGTCTATTTCAGCTTTCAGAAGCAGCTGGCCCGGGGTGTGGTGGGCGGCGCCATCAAAGGATAGGCTGTTTTGAAGATACTGACCAACCATATCGGCTATGAAACGGGGGCGCGGCGTTTCTCCAGACCCGGGAAGGGGAATCACTTCCGGGGGGACTAGAATTTATCCTCCGGTCGGAAGAAACGGGAGCCCCCGTCATGAGGGGTTCCCTGGGCGGGGCGGAAACCGTTCCGGGATGGAAAAACCGGATTTTTTACCGCATCGATTTTTCTTCCCTGGACGCGCCGGGAAACTACCGTATCGAGATAGCCCGGGGCAGCTCTGTGGTGGTTTCCGGTATCTTCGCCGTGGGTGAGGGCCTGCTGGCCGAATCCTGCCTCTCCGACATCCTGTTCTACTTC
>CAYYNJ010000070.1:1631-11643 GCA_964472775.1 uncultured Spirochaetaceae bacterium | reverse complement strand
ACACTCTTTGCAGTGCTGCTGCCAAAATATTGGCAACCCGACTCTGGTTTTCATCATGACAAGTTCATAAGGTTATACCGCTTCAGACCCCGCTGCATTTCGTAGGAAATAATACTCAATCACCGTTTCTCCGGCGGCGGGGAAAAACATGGTATCCAGATTATAATCTTCGACAACGCCGTCACCGTTTTCATCTATGAGAATATTCTCAAGATTAACAAACAGCGTCACCCGAGGATTCTCTGTACCCAATTTAAGGCGAGTGTCTCCCCAGCCTTTTTCAGGTTCGTACAAATCAAGATCGTAGGCTTTTCGGCCCCTGGCCTCGCCGATCTCATAGTTAAACCCTCCGCCCCCTGTGGTGTCCAGATTAATTACCCCCGTCAGGGTATCCCCTTGGTTGTTTCGATATTGGTAAGTGATATCCGGAAGGATGGCAATACCTATCCACGCCACCACCTCCGAAGGATAATCCTTTGCAAGATTGATCTTATCGCTCAGTTTCTCGCCCTTTGCCAGATCAAGGGTCACACAGTTTTGATCCTCTTCCTCATCAAACAGGGTGACAAAAGTTCCTTCTTCATCATTTACGGCAACGGTACCAACCTTAATGATGAAACTGGTCGGCGTGATCCATCGACTCGCAACGGAAGGCAGGTAGGAGCGGCTATTCCCATCCAGCGCTCTGCGGATGACAGTATCAGGAATATTTATTTCCTGTATATCAAAGGAAAGAGGTGACTGTTCAAATAAAAAACAGGACGACAGCAGAAAAGCGCATAAAGGAAGAATACTGATTTTAATGTTAACATTTTCTCCTCATCAACAAGGCAGTACTCAAATCAAACCCTGAAAATTTTGAGAATATTTTAGTACAGCCCATACAGAATTGTCAAATTCGGAGAAAGTAAAAATGTTCCCTATCCCGTATTGCCCGGGTGAAGCCTCACACCCAGAAACAAGTTTTCACGAGCGGTTGGTCAAGGTGGCCAGGTAGGCCTGCACCCCCACGATTCTCCTGGCCGCATCAGCCTGGGCTTCCGCCAAGGATTCTCCGGGACGGCCCCTCAGAGAAGCATAAAACTTGATCTTGGGCTCGGTGCCCGAGGGCCGAGCGGTAACGATGGTATCGTCGGCCAGCCTGATCTGGATCACCTCCGCCTTGGGTACCGGCAGAGCCGTCTGGTTCTGGTAGTCCCTCACCTCTAAGACATCGATACCGCCGATTTCCGAAGGAGGATTGGCCCGCAGGTCCGCCATGATTTCTTTGATGATCTGGGCCCCCTTAACGCCTTTGATGGTCTTGGATATCAGGGTTTCCTCGAAATAGCCCAGTTCCTTCCAAAACTCTTCCAAACGGTCCAAAAAACTCATTCCCCGGGAGTCGTAGTAGAGGACCCTCTCCGCCGTCAGGGCCGCTGCGGATAGGGCGTCCTTGTCCCTGACTTCGGGGGTGATGAGAAAGCCGTAGCTTTCCTCACCGCCGAAGACGTAGGTTTCGCCGGTGGTTTCGAACTCCTTGATCTTCTCGCCGATGTACTTGAATCCCGTAAGCACGTCGTACCACCCGGCGCCGTATTTTTCCGCCACCTTGACCTGCATCTCCGTGGTAACGATGGTTTTTACCAGCCGGGGGTTGGCGGGCATGGTACCCTTCTCCTGGTGGGTCAGAAAAAGGTAGTCCCCCATGAGGGTACCCAGCTGATTCCCCGTGAGAAGAACGAACGCACCCTTTTTATCGGGTACGGCGATGCCGATACGGTCCGCATCGGGGTCGGTGCCGATGACCAGCTGGGCCTTCTCCTTTTGAGCCAGATCCAGGGCCATCTTCAGGGCCGCCGGTTCCTCGGGGTTGGGAAAGGCCACGGTGGGAAACCCGCCGTCGGGCTCCCGTTGTTCCGGCACCGTTAGAGTCTTAATGCCCATATCACGGAACAACCGCTCCATCAACATGGTCCCGGTACCGTGAAGGGGGGTGTACACCACGGTGATATCCCCTCCCCGGCTCTTTGTCAGATCAGGCCGGGGCAGATAGCGGTGCACCATCTCCAGATAGGGCTCATCAATTTCCTTATCGATCATCACCAGCATTTCCGAGGAAAGAGCCTCTTCTTCGGTAAGAACCTTGATGTCGCCGGTGACCTTCCGCACCTCGGCGATCACGCCCTTGTCGTGGGGAGGCACCAGCTGCCCTCCATCCTCCCAGTAAACTTTGTAGCCGTTATACTCGGGAGGGTTGTGGCTGGCGGTCACCACGATGCCCACGGTGGCTTTCAGATATCGTACGGCGTAGGAAAGTTCGGGGGTGGGCCGCAGACTGGAAAAGAGATAGGTCTTAATACCGTTGGCCCCCAGAACCAGGGCCGCCTCTTTGGAAAAGAGATCGGAGAAGTTCCTGGAATCGTAGGCGATCACCGCCGCCGGATTCTTGATCCCCTGGGCCTTCACATAGTTGGCCAGACCCTGGGTGGCCTTACGGATATTAAAAGGATTGAGCCGGTTATCGCCCCCTCCGATGATTCCCCGAAGGCCGCCGGTACCGAAATCGAGATCTTTATAAAACCGGTCCTCCAGCTCCTCCCAGTTGTTTTCCGCCAGGACCTTCTCCAGATCTTCGGTAAAATAGGCGTGGCTCTCCCGGTCCAGGTAGGTCCGGGCGGCTTTTTCCAGGGCGACTTTATCCATATCTCTACTCCTTCTGATATTCTCTTTCAAATCTTACTCATTTTCCCGGGGGAAATCAAAGGGATACCTTCCCTTAACCAGATCTCCCACCTCCCGGGGGCGGGAAGCGAAGAAGCGGCCCCCCGCTTCAGCCAGCTCTTCCTTGTCCCGGAAGCCCCACAGCACACCGCAGGGAAAAACCCCCGCCCGGCGGGCGGTTTCCATATCTATCCCCGAATCACCGGCCATGATAATCTCTCCTGGTTTCAACCCCAGGGCGGCGGCGGTTTCCAGAACACTCCGGGGGTCGGGCTTCATGGGACAACCGGGCCGGGCGCCCCGTACAAAATTCAGGGGGAAGCGGGGTAACAGGACCTCCACGATCCGCCGGGCCAGGTTTTCATTTTTATTGGTCACCACCGCCGCGGCGCAGCCTTCGGCCCAAAGGTCCTCCAAGAGTTCGGGTATCCCTGGATAGGGCCGGGTGGCATCGAGGCAGTGTGTTTCATAATAGGCGGTAAACTCATCCAGATACGATTCGGCCCGGTTTTTTTCCTCTTCCGGGAGGGCAGACCGGATGGTATTGAGAATCCCCCGGCCCACAAAATAGCGGTAGTCCTCCACGGGATGGACGGGATAGCCGTCCCGGCGGAGCAGACGGTTCATGGCGGCTGCCAGATCTGCCAGGGTATCGACTAGGGTTCCGTCCAGGTCAAAGATGATTCCCCGGATCACTCGGTTTCCCTCTCGGGGCCGCCGGTCAGCTTTTCGAAAGCCGTCACTACCCGGTGTAGTTCGGGAATGGAGGGACGCCCTCCGGGCCTCTCCACCGAAAAGGAAGCGGCCAGAGAACTAAAGATAAGGCTCTCTTCCCACTCCATGCCCCAGTAGAGGCAGTAGGCAAAGGCGCCGTGAAAGACATCCCCCGCCCCGGTGGTATCCACCGCCTGGGCAGGAAAGGCTTCCAGGCTTCCTTCACCTTCCTCGGTTTTATGGATCAGCCCCCGGGCTCCCAGGGTCACCACTGTGGAGGCGCCGCCTAACTGAAAAAGGAAATCCAAGGCTCGATGCCGGTTTTCCGGGCTTTCCAGATCCGCCACCCCGGCGGCATCCCGGGCAAAGGCTTCGGAGACGATTAAAAAATCCGCCCGCTCTGCCAGCACCCGGGTCCCCTCCCTCCAGGAACCGCCGTCCAGAATCAGGGGCGCCTTGGGAAAACGCCCCAGCGCCTCCAGGGCCAGCTCATGGTAATGACCGTCCGCCAGGAGGATCTGCGGTTCCAGGTTGTCCCAGCGGGATGCCGGGGGAACCGGGACCGGCGCCTTATCGTCCCGTCGGTTTATCAGGGTGCGGGAGCCGGTGGAACGGTTGATAATGATCCCCGAAAGAGGGGTGTCAAAACCCTCGGGCCTCTGGAGCAGCGCAAGGTTCACCCCCGCTTCTTCCAGGCCCTTGACGATCTGACCGCCGTAAATGTCGTTTCCCGCTAAACCGGCGTAACCCGCCCGAAGCCCCCAGCGGGAAAGAAGGCAGGCGGCGTTGGCGGCGGGCCCCCCGCCGGATTCAGAAAAACCCCGGGAGACGGAGTACTTAAGATCTTCCCGGGGAAACTCATCCAGGATAAAAGAAATGTCGTAGGCCGTATGGCCCAAACAGAGTACGTCTATCATATCCCGAGCCTAACCGATTTTAGTCAATCTGACCAGCCGATGCCCGGGGTGGACGGGGAAATTTCCAGGGGTTGAAAGAGAAGGTCGGGTTGGCTAAAATCTCTTAACCATGGGCTTAAAGATTCTCTTTCTTGAACCTTTCTACGGCGGCTCTCATAAAGATTTTGCCGACGGGTTGGTAAAGCATTCCCGCCACAACATTACCTTAAAGACCCTGCCCGACCGGTACTGGAAATGGCGGATGAGGGGGGCGGCGCTGCACTTTTCCCGAACCGTCACCAACCCCGAAGACTACGATGTTCTCTTTACCACCGATCTGATGAGCCTGTCGGACTTAAAGGCCCTCTGGGGAACCCGCTGTCCCCCCGCGGTGGTTTACTTTCACGAAAACCAGCTGGCCTACCCCCTGCCGGAGGGGGAAAAGATGGACTACCAATTCGGCTTTACCGACATCACCACCGGGCTGGCGGCTGACAAGGTCATCTTCAACTCCCGCAGCCACAGGGACAGTTTTTTTCAGGCCCTGCCGGGATTCATCCGCAAAATGCCGGAGTTCAAACCCCACTGGGCGGCGGATATGATAAAGGAAAAATCTTCGGTCATTTATCCAGGGTGCCATCTCCCCCCCCGGGAGGCCTTTAATCCGGCGGCGCAGGTTCCCTCGGTGACAAAAGGGGAGACCGGTCCGAAGGGCCTAGCCGGTCCTCATTCCGGCGGCGGGGGGAAACGTCCCTTGGTGATCTGGAACCACCGCTGGGAGTTTGATAAAAATCCGGCGGATTTTTTTGACTGCCTCCGACAGGCCCGCGCCGAGGGATTTGAGTTTGACTTGGCCCTCCTGGGAGAAAACTTCCAGACCGTACCCCAGGAGTTCATGACCGCCCGGGAGGAGTTCGGTGACACGGTGCTGCAATACGGTTTTGTCGAGTCCCGCCGGGAATACCAGACATGGCTGAACCGGGGAGACGTGGCGATATCCACGTCTTGGCAGGAGAATTTCGGCATTTCCGTGGTGGAAGCGGTACACTTTGGTGCTTTTCCCCTGCTGCCCCGCCGGCTTTCCTATCCCGAACTGATCCCCGAGAAGTTTCATCCCTCGGTGCTTTATGAAAACCAGGATGATCTTTTCGATAAATTCTGCGGTCTCCTGACAGAGATCCGCGGCGGCGCCGTGCCGGATCCCGGGCTGACCGGAGCCATGGAGCGGTTTTCCTGGGAAAACCAGATTAGCCGTTATGACCATGTCTTTGAAAAGGCCGTTTTGTAACTTTAACCGTCTTTCGGTGTTTATGGTGTAACTTCTTTTTCGGAAGTATAATCCGACACCGGCATAACCAACCCATTTTTCTTTTGGAGGGAAAATGTGATATCTATTCAAAATTTGACCAAACGATACGGGGCATCCACCGCGGTGGACGCTTTGAACCTGGAAATCCGTCAAGGAGAGATCCTAGGCCTTTTAGGACCCAACGGAGCGGGCAAAACCACCACCCTCCGGATCATCACCGGATACCTCCGTCCCACCGCGGGAACCGTGGTGGTGAACGGACGGGATGTGGCACAGATGAGCCGGGAGGTGAAGGAACTGATCGGGTATCTTCCCGAATCGGCCCCCCTCTACGAAGAGATGCTGGTTTACGATTATCTGGACTACATTGCCGAAGCCCGGAGCATCACCGGAGAGGCCAAGTTCAAAAGGCTCCGGGAGCTGGCGGGCCTCTGCGGTATCCGGGAAGTGATGCATAAACCGATCGCCCATCTTTCCAAGGGCTACCGGCAGCGGGTGGGGCTGGCCCTGGCGCTGATGAAAGATCCCCCCATCCTGATTCTGGATGAACCCACCTCGGGGCTGGACCCGAATCAGATCGCCGAAATCCGGGCCATTATCAAAGAAATTGGCAAGGAAAAGACCATCATCTTTTCCACCCACATTCTCAGTGAAGCGGAAGCCACCTGCGACAGGGTGGTCATCATCAACCAGGGGAAAATCGTGGCCGACGGTTCTGCCGACAGCCTCAAGGCGTCCCTGGCGGCGGAGAGAACCCTGAAGATCACCGTCAAGGAGGCCACGGCCCAGAGGGTTAAACAGGAACTCTCGGGCATCCCGGGAGTCCTGGCGCTGAATGTATCCGGCGGCGCCGAGGTCAAGGCGGAGATCAAGAGTACCGCGGATCTCCGGGAGACCGTCTTCCGGACCGCCGCTCAAAACGATTGGGTCCTGTTGGAGATGGTTCAGGAAAAAGAGAGCCTGGAAACCATATTCCGCGAGCTGACCCGGGAGGGAAAAAATGAGTCTTAAAGAAAGCCGCACCATCTTCCGCCGGGAGTTTACCACCTTTTTTCAGTCCCCCGGCGCCTACATCGTCATCACCCTCTTCCTGCTGGTTTCGGGGTGGTTCTTCTTCAGCACTTTTTTTCTGGCCGGCCGGGCGGATATGCGCTCGTTTTTCACCATGATGCCGGTGATTTTCAGTTTCACCATTCCCGCGGTAACCATGCGGCAGTTTTCCGAAGAGTACCGCAGCGGCTCCATGGAGATTTTGGGAACCCTGCCCGTTTCCACCTTGGATATCCTCTTGGGAAAGAGTCTGTCCTCCCTGGCCTTCGTGGCCATCATGATGATTCCCACCCTCGCCTATCCCCTGTTCATCTCCACCCTGGGGGACCTGGATTGGGGCCCCGTGGCAGGAGGGTACCTGGGGTCGCTTCTTTTGGCGGCGGCCTACATCGGCATCGGTTTGGTGGCTTCATCGGCCACGAAAAATCAGATCGTCGCCTTCATCCTGGCCGCGGCGGCGTCCCTCTTTCTGTCCATGATTCACAACATGCTGGTCCTCATTCCCGCTGGATTGGGCCGGGTTTTTCAGGCCCTGGGCACGGGGTACCACTTCACCAATATCAGCCGGGGGGTGGTTGATTCCCGGGACCTGCTCTACTTCGCCACGGTGATATTCTTGAGTCATTTCGCCGCCTGGATCATCAACAGGGAATACCGGTAAGGAGGCCGACCATGAAAAACAGCACGAAACAGTGGATCCGCTGGGCCGCCTGGGCCCTGGTGCTTATTCTGCTTAACAGCGCCGCCGCCACGCTTTTCTTCCGGGCGGACCTGACCAAAAACAAGATTCACAGCCTTTCCTCCGCCAGTGCCGATGCGGTGTCGCGGCTGGAAGAGCCCCTGACCATCAAGGTATACCTCTCGGCCAATCTTCCCGCCCCCTACAACAACCTGGAGCAGGAGATGGGCGATCTTTTGGAGGCCTACGGATTACGGGGAAATAAATTCTTCAACTATTCTCTCAATATCATCGAAGCCGAAGACGCCGATGAGCCGGAGACATCCCGGGCCCACCGGACCGACGCCCAGAGCTACGGCATCTATCCCATCCAGATCCAGAAGGTAGAATCCGACGAAGTTCAGCTGGTAAACGCCTTCATGGGCATGGTCTTTATCCAGGGCGACATGATAGAAACCATCCCGGTTTTAACCGAAACATCGAACCGGGAGTTTACCATCACTTCCACCATCCGGAAGCTGAGCGATAAAACCGGTGCCATCCTGGCTTTGGAGGACGACATTGAAATCATTCTCTACCTGTCGGGTGCCCTGGAAGCTTCCAGCCCCGATCTAGGGGGATACACCCGGGCCATGGCCTCGGCGGTGGAAGAGCTAAACCGGCAGTATTACGGACGCCTGGCCTTCCGCCGGGTGGATCCGGATAATCCCGTAGCGGGGGACCTGCCTCCCGAAAGCTACAACCTGCCGGCTATCAACCTCCAAACCGGTTCGCAGACCAGCCCGGTGAACCGGCGGGTCTATGCAGGCCTGGTGGTTCAGAGCGGCGAGACCCGGCGATCCCTGTCTCTGTTAAACCGGGGGATTTTCGGCTATCAGATTGAGGACCCCGCCGCCCTCACCGACGCCCTGCCCGGGGTGATCGACGTCCTGGCGGGAATAAACCCGAAGATCGGGTACCTCACCGATCACGGGACCCCGGCACTCTACGGAGATCCCCAGGATCCCAATGCCCCGGGGTTGAACAATTTCCGCAGCCTGGCCAGCCGCTACTACGATCTGGTGCCGGTTTCCCTGGAAGAGGGCATTCCCGGGGACATCCGAACCCTTTTGGTGGTGAGTCCTCGGGAAGGTTTCGACGAGTGGGAGCTTTTCCAGCTGGATCAATTTGTTCTTCAGGGTAACGGCATCGCATATTTCATCGACTCCATGAACGAAGTCATTCCTCAGGATCAGAATCAGTACTACAGCCAGCCTCCCTTTTACCTGCCCCGCAAAACCGGCCTGGAGCCGCTGCTGTCCCACTACGGGATAACCGTGAAGAACAGCTACATCCTGGATGAGAACTGTTTTATCCAGACCACCCGGGCCCAGGGGGGCGGTTATAACGAGATCCCCATCTACTTTGCTCCCATGATAGGCGCCGAGACCATTAATCAGCAAACGGCGGTTACCTCCGGCATCAAGGGGTTGATCCTGCTGAACGCCTCTCCCCTGGCCTTGGCGGAGGAAACCGGGGCGGGTCCGGAGCCGGAACTGCTTCTCTCTTCATCATCGGAATCCTGGGAAATGCGGGAAGATATTAATCTCTACAACCCCATGAACATCTTCCCCGCCCCCCGGGAGGATCGTCTAGAGCAGCCCGCCGCCGCCCTGATTAGGGGGGAAATGACAAGTTATTTCAACGGTAAACCCCTGCCCTCACCCCCCGCCGGGACAACCGGTGAGGAAGCGGAGGGGGGTCACCGGTATGCCCCCGAAACATCCCTGAAGGAATCGGGGAAGGGCATGGTTTTCGTCACCGGCAGCAGTACCCTATTGATGGATAACGTGCTGGACGGTTCGGGAACATCCCCCAACGCTACCTTCCTTTTGAACCTGCTGGACAGCCTGAACGGCCGGGAAGATTACGCCCGGATGAGGAGCAAGGGCCTTTCCTATAATCCCCTGGAGGAATCCAGCGCCGCCCTGAAAAGTTTCGTCAAAGGCTTCAATATGGCGGGACTTCCCCTGCTGGTGGTGGTCTTCGGAATTTTCACCTGGCTTCGTTATCTGGCTCGGAAAAAGCGGATTCAGGCCCTCTTTAACGGAGAAGAAAAATGAAAAAACTCAATCTAAACCGCAAAACCCTCATCGAAGCGGCGGTCTTGACCGTACTGGCCCTGACGAGCCTCTTCTACATCGGCCTTCGGGAGAGAAAAGTCATAAACTACCGCCTTCCGGTCTTTCCGGTGATCTCCACCGATCAATTCTCCGCCTTGGAGATAACACCCCCTTCCGGGAAGGCCCTAACCCTTACCAAATCCGGCAGCCGCTGGGTTATGGACGACGGGTATCCCGCCGATCCTGGATCGGTGAATCGGATTCTCGAGTCCCTGGAATCGATGGAACCGGTGGATCTGGTATCGGATTCGGGCAGCTACGGCCGCTACGAATTGGAGGAGGATCAAAAGCACGTCCTCAAGGCCTACAAAGGGGAGAACCTGGTTCGGGAAATCTATCTGGGCAAACCGTCTTCTTCGGAAAACTACAACTACGTCTTATTCCCCGGCACCCCGGGGGTCTACACCATCCGGGGCGCCCTGGTTAAAACCCTCCGCCAGGAGCCTGAGGGTTTCCGGGACACCCTGGTTTTTCAGGTCAACCGCAACGCCGTCACCCG
>CAYYNJ010000070.1:0-1621 GCA_964472775.1 uncultured Spirochaetaceae bacterium | reverse complement strand
TGCTATGGCGGACGCAATCGGCCCCTATGAGCAAAACGGCGGTGATCAAGGGCACGGATGACCAGTGGACCACCCCGGAGGGAGCCCCCCGGGAGGCCGCCGCGGTTCAGGAACTGCTGGGCCGGCTGGCTTCGTTGAACGCCGTCTCCTTCCCTGAATCGGTCCCGGGCCCCGGTGAGGAACTGGCGGTGATCCGGCTCTCCGGCGAGAAAGTCCAGTCTCTGACCCTCTTCGAGAAAACTCCGGAAGGTTACCCGGCCCGCAGCACCGATTACCCCTTTCCCTTCATCCTATCCGCCTACACCGGGGATGCCTTGATCTCTTCCCTTGCCTGGGAGTAGCAGAAAATCGGAAAGTTCCGAAGAATTACCACGGAAAACCGCCGGATGGGCCGGCGGTTTTCTCTTTCCGGTAAAAACCGCATCCCTGCCCCTTTGTGTCTCACCGCTATTTTGCCTATAATTAAACCACAGGATAGCGGGAGTCTCCCCGGGCGGGAGGGTTCCCTGTTTTATCGAAAATCAGGGGGCCCAGGCTCCCGGGAGGTGGTCCCTGGCTAAAAAAACGCCGCTGACCTTTGACGATTACTACCGGAATCTGCTGGGGGACCGCTGGAATGCCCTGCAGGAAGCATTCCGGTGCGACCCCGCCTACCATGAATTAAAAGAAGGGCTTCTTAAAAGCTACTTTTTAGATGAGGCTTCTTTATGGGCCGCCCGGGCCTTGGAGGTACAGCCGGGACAGCAGGTGCTTGACCTCTGTGCCGCCCCGGGGGGTAAAAGTCTGGTGCTGGCCCTGGCCTTGGGAGGCCGGGGGGAGCTCACCGCCAACGACCGCTCCAGCGCCCGGCGGGCCAGGCTTCACCGGGTTTTGGAGGAACACCTTCCTCCTGAGTTGTACGGAACCGTTAAGGTTACCGGCCGGGATGCGGTGTCCTGGGGGATCCACCAGCCGGACCGGTACGACCGGGTGCTGCTGGACGCCCCTTGCTCCTCGGAGCGGCACGTCTCTGAGTCGCCCAAGCACCGGGAACGTTGGTCCGAAAGCCGTACCAAGGTGCTTGCCCGGCAAGCCTACGCCATGGCCGCCTCGGCATTGCTGACGGTAAAACCGGGGGGCCTGGTGGTCTACTCCACCTGCGCCTTGTCGCCCCTGGAAAATGACGCCGTGATGGACCGGCTTTTAAAGAGAAAGGGTGACATTCTTGAGATGCTCCCCGCCCACGCCCCCTGGGGGGAACCCACCGGACGGGGATGGCAGATCTGGCCCGACCGGGCGGAAGGACGGGGGCCCATTGATTTCGCCCGGTTCAGGAAACGGGAAGCCAAGGAGGGGGGGAATGAATAAGCGGGTGGGCATTATCCGGTGCGGGGATTACGATCCCGAAAGGGTTTATCAGGCCCTGAAAAACGCCGTGGATCTGGCAGGAGGCTTGGACCTCACGGATAAAACGGTTCTGTTGAAACCAAACATCCTCTTCGACGCCCCCCCCGAAAAAGCCCTTACCACCCACCCGGTTTTCCTCCAGGCGGCCATCCGGGTATGTCAGGACCAGGGCGCTTCGGAGATCTACGTGGGAGACAGCCCGGGGTTTCAGAAACCCGGCTTTACCGGCAAAATC
>CAYYNJ010000069.1:0-11964 GCA_964472775.1 uncultured Spirochaetaceae bacterium | reverse complement strand
CTATCTCTTCATCGGAGAGAAGACAGGTTTCCAGAATCACCTTGACCACCACACCGGGCCCCGCCGCAGCGACGACACCCCGAATATCATTTTCCATTTCATCCAGCTTTCCGCTCTTCAGAAAGCCCACATTAAGAACCATGTCCAGCTCCACAGCACCCTGGCGTACCGCCAGGGCCGCCTCCGCCGCCTTGGCTTCCGGAGCCATGGCGCCCAGGGGAAACCCCACCACCACCGCCAAGCCTACCTGCGAGCCCTCAAGCTGCTCCCGGCAGAAGGCGGTCCAGCAGCTGTTGACGCAGACCGACTTCAGGTTGTTTTCCCGGGCTTCCCGGCAGATCTGGGCCACCTGATCTGCGGTGGCCTCCGGCTTAAGTAAAGTATGGTCAATATAACCGCCCAAATCGGCGGGAGAAGAAAAGGACTCTTTCATGGCGTTACCTCGTTAAAAATATTGTTCCGTATAATTATACGACTTTCTTTCCTCACAGTACAGGATATTCCCGGAACCCCGGCGCCGCCGCCGGGGACCCGAGCCATCCTCCCTGGACCCAAAACAGAAAAAAGCACTACTCCCTGGTGATGATGCGGTGAATCA
Organism: uncultured Spirochaetaceae bacterium; assembly: GCA_964472775.1. GTDB lineage: Bacteria > Spirochaetota > Spirochaetia > UBA9216 > UBA9216 > CAYYNJ01. The sequence goes on along the minus strand of CAYYNJ010000069.1, from coordinate 11,366 downwards.
AAGGCCTTTTCTCCGGCGCTTTGGGACCAATCTCCAGGGCGCCAAGGAAACGAGCCCGGGCTTCTTCAAGCCTGGTTTGATCGTTTACGTAGAGAACCGCCAGAACGTCGCCTGGTTGCACGGGATCCCCCAGCCGTTTTTTCATCCAGAGTCCCACCGCGGGGTCTATGCCATCACTCTTTTTCGTCCGTCCCGCCCCCAACAACCGGGCCGCCACCCCCACCTCTTCGGCCTTGATGGCGGTGATCCATCCGCCCTTCTCGGCGGTTACCGGAATTTCCCGGGCCGCCCGGGGAAGAAGGGTGACATCTTCGGTGACCCGGGGATCGCCCCCCTGGGCTTCGATCATCAGGGCCAGCCGCTTCAGCCCTTCCCCCGAGACCAGGGCCTTTTCAAGCATCTTCCGCGCCTCGTCTTCGCCGGAAGCCTTGCCGGAAAGCACCAGCATCCACGCCGCCAGCACCAGGGACACCTCTAGAAGATCGCCCTGGTGGCCTCCCTTGAGGATTTCGATGGCCTCCTGAACCTCCAGGGCGTTACCCACCGCATTCCCCAAGGGCTGATCCATGTCGGTCACCACCGCCATGGTGTTCCGGCCCGTCAAAACACCGATATCTACCATGGCCTCCGCTAAAGCCACCGCATCATCGGTTCCCTTCATGAAAGCACCGCTGCCTGTTTTGACATCCAGGACGATGGCATCACTGCCGGAGGCAATTTTCTTACTCATGATGCTCGAGGCGATGAGGGAAAGATTATCCACCGTACCGGTCACATCCCGGAGGGCGTAGAGTTTCTTATCCGCCGGCACCAGGTTGGCGGTCTGACCGATCACCGATAGGCCCGCCCGGGAAACGATTTTCTCGAAGGATTCCATGGTCTGGTCGATGGAAAGCCCCGGAATGGATTCCAGTTTATCCAGGGTCCCCCCGGTATGGCCCAGGCCGCGGCCCGACATCTTGGCCACCATGCCTCCGCAGGCCGCCACCAGGGGAGCCACCACCAAGGTGGTGGTATCGCCCACCCCGCCGGTGCTGTGTTTATCAACTTTAATTCCGGGAATATTAGAAAGATCGATGGTATCCCCCGATTCAATCATGGCCAGAGTCAGGTCACGGGTCTCCCGCTCATCCATCCCGTTGAACCAAAGGGCCATCAGGAGGGCGGAAATCTGATAATCGGGGATCTGGTCATCCACATAACCCTTGACCCAGTAGTTTATTTCTTCGGTGGTTAAAGCGCCGCCGCCCCTTTTTTTCAAAATAATATCAACGATCTGCATAGAGCAACTCCTTAAACATGGTGGTTATAGAATAGACTTTTTTCGCCGGAGAATCAAAACCGAAAAAAACATTGTGATGACCCGGGGGGAGGAGTATAATTCCCCAAAAACAAAGAGGAGAACTATGAAAAGAAAAATTATCACCACCCTCCTGATCCTCACCCTGACGGCCTTCACCCTCGGGGCGGCAGACGACATTACGGGATTCTGGAAGAGCGTCAGCGATGAAACGGGCCTTCCCCAGTCCATCACCGCCATCTACGAGTACAACGGCAAGGTTTACGGCCGGGTTGTGGTCACCTTTGACGATTTCGGAGTTCCCGAGGACACCATTGACAACCCGGTGGCCCGGGCGGAGCTGATAAAGGGAGACCCCTTCTATGCGGGCCTGGATTTCATCTGGGACATGGAAGAAAGAGGAAATAAATGGTCCCGGGGAAAAATCATGGACCCCCCGGTAGCCAAGATTTACTCCTGCGACATGTGGATCGAAGACGGCAACCTGATAGTCCGGGGGAAAATCGGCCCCTTCGGCCGGAACCAGACCTGGTACAAGGCCCGGCCTGCGGACCTGCCGGCGGGATTCCGGTTTCCCGATTCCAGCCGCTTCAGGCCCACCATTCCTGAGCCCAAATAAACGGAATAAACGGCGGGGTTGGGGCGACCTTTCTTCCCCGGGGGATACCCGGGGTCAGAACGCCAGTTCCATCTGGGTAAAATCCACGGGGCGCCGGTTATCCCCCAGCGCCTTGGCCATGTAGAGCTGATCCAGGGCCAGTTCCTGGGTCAGCCTCTTCAAATGATCTTCCGTAATCAAATTCTGTTCCGCAAAAAGAAAAATCAGCGCCTTTTCGGCGATCCGGGGAACCATCAAAGCATTCATGTTGATGGGTGCCGGTTCTTCCGAATCGAGGTAGCGCATCTTCAGATGCTGATAAAGCTCCGAAGCCTTCAAATCGTTCCTGAGGTGATAAAGTTCCTTCTTCAAAGGCTCCAGATCTCCCCGGGAAGCCTTTTCCCCCAAGGGCTTTAAGATTAAAAACGTATACTCTTTTCCCGGAAGATAGTGATGGGCGTCGCAACGGGTGCAGTAATTCGGTTCCAGGTCGTCCTCTTTTTTTTCATCTCCCCCAATGATAATCAGGGGATCGAAATAGAGGGCGGGACACTCCTGGCCGTTGATGGTGTAGTACCGATAGGTGTAGAAGGAATCCACAATACAATCGGGATGTTCACAGTAGGCGGTGAGGGGAAAAACGTCGGTACACGCCTCCAGGATGAACTGGGCGGTGGGATTAAAAATATCCCGCCGGCGGTTGAGGCTCAGGGTGGGAAAAATAAAATTCAGCCCCCGCTGCTCCGACTGGTTCCGGATCACGTAGGCCAGACGTTCATCGTAAAAAGAGGCCTCATCGAGGATCCAGGTACCCACGTCGGGATGTTTTTCTATGAGATCTTCCAGTTCAAAGGAACTGGAAATATGGGCGATGGAATCACCGCAGCGGACATATCCGCCCCGGTAGGCCAAGGCATCATCGGGGTATTCGGAAAAACGTTTGGAATCCAAGGCAAAGCGGATAAAAAAAACCTTCCTCCGGTCCGCCCCGGCGGTGGTGGTTTGGGCGGCCACCAGGTCCGATTTTCCCAGGGCTACCTGAGAATCCCGCCACACCCGGGAGGAGTATTCGGTCTTCCCCGATCCCATGGGTCCTATGACCAGCATACGCAGGGAGGGCCGGGTAAAATCAAAATGGATTAAGGAATGGTGAACCCGAACCTGGGGAAACCCCAGACTCTTTAAAAAATGCAGCGTTTCCGGACTGTTCTTGACCTCACCCATGGTTACCCCCCGTTGAAAAACCGGCTGGCAATCAGATTAATACGGCTCAGTCAAAAACACAAGAGATTCAGGGATTATCCAGCGGTGCAAATTTTCGTGAAGGGCCTTAATACTTTGACAAAACGAAGAGGTAGAGGATGGGTGAGTCATATTCATTAAACTATGCTGTGTGATTTTGCCAATTTTTCTTCACTTATATTAAAATTGAAATTTCTGGAGGTTCTCTCCGGTTGATTAAACCACAGGACCCCGGTAGAGTGATTTCCATGATCATCGAAAAGATTCTGACCGCAGTGCTTCTGGGAGTTTTGATTTTCAACCTGACCCAGAGGAAACACCTGGAGGGGGGGGAGAAGAAGCGAATAGCCTCGCTGCTCCTGGCGCTGGTGGTGTTTTTGCCCCTGGTGGGGATCTTCGCCTATAAACAGAACAGCTTCGGAATCCGGAGCATCGGAGCAGGGTTCTTTTACCCCCTGGGGGCGGTAACCTTCTTGGTTTTTCTCTTTCTTTCCCGGAAGATCTTGCTCTTTAGACGGCGGTGCCGGGGATGCGGTGCGGTCCTGCCCTGGAAAACCACCCTCTACCGGGACCACAACCTCTGCCCCGCCTGCCTGGAGGAATCTTCCCGCCGACCCGGTGCGGTCCCCGTCCCCTTGGAAGCCCATGAGGTCCCCGATTCGGTGGACCAGATCGATTGGGAAAACTGGGTTCCCCGGGAAGAAGCGGTGATCTGCTACATGGTGGACCAGAAAAACCAGAAAGTTCTTTTGATGCACAAGAAAACCGGCCTGGGAGAAGGAAAGGTGAACGCCCCGGGAGGCCGCATCGAACCGGGAGAAACCGCCCTGGAAGCGGCGGTTCGGGAGTGTCAGGAAGAAGTTCACATGACCCCCCAGAACCTGGAAATGCGGATGGAACTTCATTTTCAATTTAAAGACGGCTACTCCCTCCGGGGGGAAGCTTTTTTCTGCACCCAGTGGGAGGGAGAACCCATGGAAACCCGGGAAGCGGATCCTTTCTGGTGTCCCTTGGATGCGATTCCCTATGAGCGGATGTGGGAGGATGATATCCATTGGCTTCCCCGGGCCCTCAAGGGTGAGGTGATGCGGGGATTCTACGTGTTCGACGGCGATGTTATGCTGAGCCAGAGGATCGAAAGCCCCCCCACCGCTTTATAAGGCCAGACCCGCCCCTTTTATCTAAACCATGGACAGGGTTTTCTTTCGAAGGACAAATCGTTAAATTTTAATCGATTGCTTTTCAGGTTATTGACCTTACGCATAGAAACACATTAAATAGAAGACATCTTCATTTCCCACCAGGAGGACCCTGTGTTTACCATCCAGACCCTGAATAAGATTTCCCCCCTAGGCCTTTCCCAGCTGCCCGGTTCCCGTTATACCGTCAGCGACGAAGCCGCCCAGCCCCAGGGAATTCTGGTTCGAAGCCAGAAAATCGCCGAAAACGAACTTCCTGAATCGCTCTTGGCCATCGCCCGGGCGGGGGCAGGGACGAATAACATCCCCGTGGATACCTGTTCCCAAAGGGGAATTGTGGTTTTTAACACCCCCGGCGCCAACGCCAACGGTGTCAAAGAACTGGCCCTTCTGGGGCTGCTGATCTCGTCCCGAAAAGTCTACAGGTCCCTTGAATGGGTTCAAACCGTCAAAGGCCGGGGCGATGAGGTTCCCAAGCTGGTGGAAAAAGAAAAATCCCGGTTTGCCGGAGAGGAAATCCAAGGGAAAAAACTGGGAATCATCGGTTTGGGAGCCATTGGAGTCATGGTGGCCAACGACGCCAAAGCCCTGGGGATGGATGTTATCGGATACGACCCCTTTATTTCCGTCGAAGCCGCTTGGGGACTATCCCGGTCAATACGTAAAGCCGCATCACTGGAGGAAATCTTCGCCGAATCGGACTACATATCCCTCCATGTTCCCCTCAATACTCAGACCGAAGGGCTTCTGAATGAAGCCGCCCTTAAGAAAATGAAACCGGGGGTAAAGATTCTCAATTTTTCCCGGGGCGCCCTGGTGGATAATAAAGCCATCCTGGCGGCGGTTAAGGCGGGACAGGTGGGCCGGTACGTCACCGATTTTCCCGAAGACGAACTGTTGGGAGAAGAAAACATCCTGGCCATTCCGCACCTGGGAGCCTCCACCATGGAATCGGAAGAAAACTGCGCCGCCATGGCGGTTCAGGAACTCAGAGACTATCTGGAACTGGGAAACATCAAGAACTCGGTGAACTTCCCTAACTGCGAAATGCGTCCCTCCGGGAAAATGCGGCTTTGTATCACCGGAAAAAATGTCCCCAACATCCTGGGATCCATCACCCGCACCATCGGGGAACACGGGATCAACGTGGCGGGGATGATAAATAATCACAAAGATGGATACGCCTATACCATCATAGACGTGGACGATGAACTCACCGAGGAGCTGGTTTCCCACCTCAAGTCCATTGAGGGAGTCATCTCTACCCGGATTATCAAAATCTCCCTTTGATTCTTACCGGAAAATTCGCTATCTTTGTAAACATCAGTTTTATTTCGGGGCTCCCGGCTGAGACGGGAGCCCTGTTTATTGGAGTGAATGTATCATGAAGAACAGCCTTTTCTTTACCACGGTATGCCTTCTTGTTTTAGGGAGTTCCTTTTTGTTCGCCCAGGGAGACCGAGAAGGGGAAGAGGTGATCCAACAAAAGGAGACGAACCAGATGACGAGTATTGATACCTCAAATCTCACCGACGGCCTCTACGCCGTCATGGAAACCAGCAAGGGAGAAATTCTTCTTCAGCTGGAGATGGAAAAAACTCCCATGACCGTAAGTAACTTTGTCGGCCTGGCCGAGGGAACCATCACCAACACAAAAGGAAAGGGCCCCTATTACGACGGTCTCACCTTTCATAGGGTCATTGATGATTTTATGATCCAGGGCGGATGTCCCCTGGGAACCGGTACGGGCGGCCCGGGCTATAATTTCCCCGACGAATTTGATGCCACCCTGCGGCATGAGGGCCCCGGGATCCTTTCCATGGCCAATGCGGGGCCGGGAACCAACGGCAGCCAGTTCTTCATCACCCACGTGGCAACCCCCTGGCTGGATGACAAACACACCGTTTTCGGCCGGGTCCTGGAAGGCATGGACGTGGTCAACGCCGTCAAGCAGGGCGATACCCTGAATAAGGTCAACATCATCCGGCGGGGCGCCGAAGCGGAAGCGTTTCAGCCCAACGGAGCCAGCTTTAACGCCATGGTGGAAGCCCTGGAAGGCGAATCAAAGAAGGCGGAAAAAGCCCGGATGGCCGAGGATTTAGCTTTCATCAATGACAATTGGGAAGGCCTGGAAACCACCGAATCGGGGCTGATGTATTCGGTAATCACCGAAGGAACCGGGGAAGGATCACCCAAAATGGGCCAGACCGTGACGGTTCATTACACCGGAACCCTCCTAGACGGAACCAAGTTTGACAGCTCCATCGACCGGGGTCAGCCCGCACAGTTTGCCGTGGGTCAGGTTATTTCCGGTTGGAACGAAGCCCTCATGAGTATGAGCAAAGGAGAAAAAAGACTCCTCATCATTCCCCCGAACCTGGGCTACGGTGAAAGAGGTTACCCCGGAGTGATTCCCCCCAACTCCTTCTTAATCTTCGATGTGGAGCTGCTGGATTTTTAATCAGAAATCCTCCCCCCCTTCGGCCCCTCGGTTTTACGAGGGGCTTTTTTTTGCCCTGCAGAGAAAAAAGAGTATTCCGCCATATGCCCTTTTCCTCAGCGAACAGGTCCTTGCCAAAACCCGCCGCATACGCCAAAATCTACGAACCATGGCAAAAACAAAGAGTTATTTTGAATGCGGCTCCTGCGGACACCAGGAACCGAAATGGGTGGGCCGGTGCCCCCAGTGCGGAGAATGGAACAGTTTCACCGAAGAGGTGTCATCCCTGCCGGGAAGCGCAAAAGCCCAGAAAGCCGCTCGGTCTAAGCCCCCGGCAAGTCAAAGCCTGTCCGCCATTGAAGAGGCGGAGGGGATCCGCTTCCCTTCGGGGATCGGCGAATTTGACCGGGTCCTGGGGGGCGGCATCATGAAGGGGGCGGCCATCCTGGTGGGGGGAGAGCCGGGAATTGGAAAATCAACCTTGATGCTGCAGGGAGCCGATAAGTTTCCCGGCAGTGCAAAAGTGCTCTATATTTCAGGAGAAGAAGCCCCGGGGCAGATTAAGATGCGGGCCCGCCGGCTGGGAGTCACCAGGGAAATAGAAATTCTCTGTGAACCTTCTTTAGAGGTTATTCTCACGGTTCTGCGGCAGGTAAAACCCCAGCTGGCCATTGTAGACTCTATCCAAACCCTCATCTCCGCCGAAGCGGGAAGCGTTCCCGGCACCCCTAATCAACTTAAATACGGCTGTCACGAACTGATAACCTGGGCCCGGGAGGCCGGGGCGGCCCTTTTTCTCGTAGCCCATATCACCAAGGAAGGCACCATTGCCGGGCCCAAGGTGATAGAGCATATGGTTGATACGGTCCTCTATTTTGATAACAGTCAGAGCGATGTCCGGTTTCTCCGTTCCACCAAGAACCGGTTCGGCTCCGTGGACGAGGTGGGCTTGTTCACCATGACCGAAACCGGACTTGTGGAGGTTACCGACCCTTCCAGCCTCTTTCTGGTTCAGCGGGAGGGTGAACTTCCCGCGGGAATTGCCACCGCTCCGGTCTATGAAGGGTCGCGGGTTCTTCTCATAGAGATTCAGGCATTGGTGGTTCCGGCAAAAGGAGGCCTTTCCCGGACCTTTTCGGACCGTATCGATCCCCGGCGGGTTTCCCGGATAGCGGCGGTATTGGAAAAGCACATGGGGCTCCGGTTTTCCGATCAGGATGTCTATATAAATGTGGCGGGAGGCATGATGCTCAAGGAAACCGGGATTGATCTGGCCATCGCCATGGCGCTCTACTCGGCCCGGACAGGTATATCCCTGCCCCGGGAAAGGGCGGTTACCGGGGAACTCAGCCTGGCTGGAGAAGTACGACCCATTCCCCACCTGGAGAAAAGAATCAAGACCGCCCGGGAATTAGGCTTCGCCCTGGTGGTCCCTGCCGGCGTCAAGGGCAGCAAAATCTCCGGGGCCGCTGAATCGGTGAAAAGTCTTAAGCAGGCGGTGGCGGCGGTCTTCGGAAAATAGGGGAAAGGATCCGGGGCGGCGAAGAACCCGCCGCCCCCGGAAAATCAGGAAATGATGGCGGCGATGTAGGGAACCGCCACAAAGGTTCCTATGGAGCTTCCCAGGCTGGAGAGGAAGAAAACCACCAGCACGTGGGTCAACCGGTTTCTATAAAAACCCTTCAGGCTCATGATGTCATCCGACATGGATTCAAAATCCTTAACCTTCGGCTTTCTCAAGTGGTACTCCAGCAGCCCCGAAAACATCCCCACCCCCACGGTGGGATTCATGGAAGTGATGGGCGCCGCAAGAAAAGAGAGAACCACCGTCAAGGGATGGGCCAAGGCCAATATGGCGCCCAAGGCCGAAAGGGTTCCGTTAGCTAAAATCCAGACAATAAGCATTCTCAGGCTCTGGTCCCATCCCGTCCTGAGAAAACCCGCCGCAAACAAAACCAACACCAGAACGGGAACGATCCAAGGGATAATCTTGCTAAAACGGCTCGGCGGGGGAACATGGTTGATGGCGGAAACATCCGAAGAGGCGTCTCCCGATTCCAGCTTCTCCAGCCATCGGAGAATTCCCGGTGCATGGCCCGCGCCGATAACCCCGAGGATTTTTTCTTCCTTGCAGTTAAAGAGACTTGCCGCTAAAAACTGATCCCGTTCGTCGATGAGAACCTCTTTCACCGAAGGAAGGTAGCCGGCCATTTCGTCCAGCATATCCTGGAGGGCGCTTTTCTTCTTGAGCTTTTCAATTTCCTCTTCGGAAAGTTTTTCCCGGGAAAAAAAGGAGCCCAACAAGGCGGCGATTAATTTCATCTTTTGCCAAAACCCCGACTTAGACCAGGCCCTCCGGAGGGTTGTCGTAATATCCCTATCCGAAAGGGTGAAAGGGATATCATGCTCTCGGGCTATCTCCACGGCATGGCGCATTTCTTCCCCCGGCTTGGAGCCTATCTGGTCGCCCATCCGCTTCTGAAACGAAGAGAGGGCCAGGTTTGATAGAAGCAGAAATCCCTTCCTCTGTCGGAGCACATCCCCCAGATTCAGGTTATCCCAGGATTGGCCCTCCACATAACTCTTATACCGGGCTTCATCGAGCTCCACGCAGACCCGGCCGGGGGTCTCCTCCCGGATGATTCGTTCCACATCTTTGACACTTTCAGGGGATACATGGGCGGTTCCCAACAGGATAATTTCCCGCTCCCCCAGGGCCACCCTGGTTATCACATCAGATTCAGAATTTACAGTCACCCTTTTTCTCCCTGTTGGATTCTCCGGACCTTGCACCGGCCGTTCCTACTGTTCTTCAAGTTTTTTCAGTTCCCCCAGGGCCAGATTCCTCTCATAAAGACCTAGGAGGTTGTTCTCCCGAACCCGGCCGTAGTAATCCATGGCCAGAATATCGGCACCCTGGGCCTGCATAACGGCGCCCAGATAGAAAAACATCCGTGTTTTTAGAAAGAAATCTTTCTCCCCGTCGATGGCCCTCAGGGTAAAAACCTCATACCCCGGGTCAACACACATCCTCACCAAGGCGTAGAAGTGATCTTCCCGGGGGATCTGATCAAGAATCTTCTGAAGGAATGCCTTGCCTTCATCGGCTTTGCCGGCGCGGTAATAGGTCAGGCCGGAAAGAAGCTTAAAGCCCCAGTCCGGTTCATATTCAAAGGCTTTTTCATAGTTTTCCCGGGCTTCCTCCCACTCTTCTTCAAGGTAGAGCAGATTGGCCAGGGAGCTGTATCCAAAATAGTAATCGGGACGAAGATCCATGATACGGCGGTAGTCTTCGATGGCTTCTTCGGCGCGGCCCCTCTCTTCAAGAATACCCGCCCGAAAAATATAGGCATAGAAATAGTCAGGGTCCAGTTCTACGGCTCTGTTAAGGTCTTCCAGGGCTGCCCCGGCATTGAGAAGCTGATTCAAAAGGAGTTTGGCCCGGTCCATCCGAAGCCAGTAATCATCAGGAGCCAGCTCTACCGCCTCATCCAGACTCTCTTTGGCTTCCTCATACCGGCCCTGGGCTATCCGGGACCGGCTTAAATCGGAATAAGCGTAGGGATCCCGGGGATAGAGGGCGGCAGCCTTGAGAAAAAGATCTTCCGCTTCGGAGTATTTCTTTTCTCCTAAAAGGAGAGTGCCCAGTCCCGAAAGGGCGGTGATATTCTCATCGTCCCAAGAGAGGGCCTTTTCATAGGCCTCACGGGCCTCCGCTTTCTGATTTCCTGCGGCATGAAAATCACCCAATGAGGCCATCACATCCGCATCCTCCGGATAAATCTCGGCTAACCGAAGAAGCACCTCTTCCTGGGCGGCCCGGTTCCCTTCAAATCCCTCCAGCAACGCCAGATTTAAAAGGGCCTCCCGATGTTCCGGTTCTTTCTCCAACACCTCATCAAGAAGGCTCCTGGCTTTGAGAGTATCGCCTTCAGACATGAGAAGGGCGGCGGAGAGAACCTTGGCATCCAAATCCTCAGGATTATCCTGACGATACGATTCCAGAGACTCCAGGGCCCCCTGGGAATCACCCTCCCGTAAGGACCTTTCCACCTGGTCGAAAGGAGCCGGAGTCGTTTCCGGGACCGTGGCGGGGGGAGATTCCACGGTTTTACATCCCCAGAAAGAGAGAACGGCCCCTAGCAGCAGAATAATGACTCTTTTACCCATCTGTCCTCCTCAAAGTCCAGGCTCTAATATATCCAGGCCGTCCCAACTTGGCAAGGATGACCCGGGAATCTGGAGTTATTCCGTTGTCAAATCTTGTTATGCCCTATAGAATCTCCTACATGAAAACAAAAGTCCCCTGGATCCTCTACACCGTGCCGGTACTCTATCTTTCGCTTATATCCCTCTTTATCTATCTCCAGTTTTCCGAAGCCTCCCGTTTCAGCGCCAAGGTGGCCCACCTGACCTTTTCGGGAGAATTGACCCGATCACCCTGGAGTGAAGAGAACGAGATCAAGACTCTTCAAATATACGGCTCCGGCATGGTTTTCAATTTTAACCGGGATACTCCCCTGCGGATTCAGACCAAGGATGGTCTTATTCATAAAGCCGAACCTCAAAGTTACGAGTCCACCTCCC